>JAOEQC010000001.1 GCA_028388995.1 Ascidiaceihabitans sp.
AGGGGCGTTTCACCGCGTGCAACAAGGGCAAGGGCATGGCGTACATTTTCCACCTCTGCCAGTTGTTCCATCACGCGGTCCCACAGGCCAGCAGTTTTGAGCCAAGATTGTGCGTAGATACCCGCGGGGACGCTGTCACGTTGGCCCATTGCAAGGTGGCCCTGATCTAGACGTTGTGGGATTTCTGTGGGGGTGGTGAGGGGAACGGCACCGTTGGTGCCGATTAAGACAAGGCTGTTATTGGCGATATCGCGTCGACTGCCTGCTAGCACAGCACCGCGTGTTTCAAGCCAATCCATCCAACGTGGATGGGCAAGGATCACAATATCTGCTGGTGCCCCAATGGACACTTGGCGCGCGATTGTGCCTGACCCTGCATAAGATAGGGTGATGGGTGTTGTGCTGAGGGCTGCGATTTCATCAAGGGCACCACGCATGGAAGCGGCGGCAAAGACGGTTGTGTCTGCATGAACGGCCCCGATTGGAAGCGCCACAACAGCAAAAATCTGAGCCAATACCCTGATATGGAGCGCGAATTTCATGGCTTTGACTATCGTTCAGCCCTGTTTGTCATTCAAGCGCAATAGCGCTGGGCGAAACCCCGTGATGGGCGGATTTTTCAACAGCTCTGGAAATTCCCAGTAAAACAGCGTAAAATAAGAAAAAATAATAAGAAGCAGGTTAGATTTTTTAGATGGGTCCCATGGTAAAGCAACTTCCAATTTCTGTTGGAGGAGCCAAGAAAAGCGATGTGCGCACGCAGTTTGCCGCGCTTTGCTACCGTGTGGTGAAGGACAAAGTTCAGGTTTTGGTGATTTCGTCACGCGGCACTGGCCGTTGGATTGTGCCCAAAGGTTGGCCGATGGACGGAAAAACCCCTGCGGAGACTGCCTTGCAAGAGGCATGGGAAGAAGCGGGCGTGATTGGCAAAGTCGTGTCGGCACCATTGGGTCTATATTCCTACCAGAAGGTGCAAGAACATGCGCCTGATTTTCCATGTATCGCTGTAGTTTACGCGGTTAAGGTCAAATCCCTGTCCAAAGATTTTCCCGAAGCAGGCGAACGTCGTGTGAAGTGGGTTGGGCGCAAGAAGGCCGCTAAATTGGTGGACGAACCTGAATTATCACAGATTTTACGTGACTTTGATCCGCGCAAAGCTGCCTGAACCCTTATAAAATTGGGGAATGCGTGTTGACGCGTGGACTGTGTTGGGCTTTGCTCTAACTGACAAACTTGTCTGCAATTCTACGTTCATCATCCCCATATTGGACATTACACACCGCCATGATCAAATTCACGCTGAAATGTGACAAAGACCACAACTTTGAAAGCTGGTTCCAGTCAGGCACTGCTTTTGACACATTGGCGGCAGCTGGCCATTTGACCTGTGCGGTCTGCGGCAGTGCGAGCGTAAAGAAAACATTAATGGCACCGCGCGTGCGCCCTGCATGCAATGCGGCAGAGCCAACAGCAGATACTCCCCAGAAGATGGCATTGAGTACCCCGCAAAGCGAGGCAGAGACTGCACTGGCGGCCATGCGTAAACAGGTTGAAGAGAATTCAGATTACGTTGGCAAAGGTTTTGCCAAAGAAGCCCGCGATATGCACCTTGGCGACAGCCCAGAGCGTTCGATTTATGGCACGGCAAGTGCTGAGCAGGCCAAAGCCCTTATCGAAGACGGGGTGCCTGTGGTACCTCTTCCGTTCATTCCAAAAGAAAGCGCGAATTGATATTATGCATGTAGTTATCACCGGTGCGAGCCGGGGCATTGGTGCCGGTTTGGCAGATCTTTATCGTGAAGCAGGGCACGAGGTGACGGGCACTGGGCGTTCTGTGGTGGCTGATTTTCAGCTTGATGTCGCACATCCCAGCGATCACGCTGCAATGGCCGAAGCGATGGCAGGCAAGCCGGTTGATCTGTTGATTTGTAACGCAGGTGTCTTGTTCGATCGCAGTGAGGAACTGGAAAACGGATTTAACGCTGAGATGTGGGCGGCGATGTTTGCGGCCAACGTTACGGGTATATTTCTAAGCGTTCAGTCGATGTTGCCGATGTTGCGTTTGGCACCGAACGCAAAGATTGCAATTATTTCTAGCCAGCTGGGTTCATCCACACACGCGGGTGGTGGCATGTATATCTACCGTGCATCTAAAGCGGCGGCGCTGAATTTGGGCCGCAACCTTGCGACGGATTTGCGTGATGAAGGCATTTCAGTAGGGATTTACCATCCTGGATGGGTCAAGACGGATATGGGCGGTGACATTGCTGATATCACGATTGATGAATCGGTTCAGGGGCTGGCTGAGCGATTTGCAGCGCTCAACCTTGAAACTACGGGTTGTTTCGAAACATGGGATGGCCGCGCCCACGACCTTTGATGGTTCGCTGCAATGTCTCTGATGCGGCTTTGAGCCGCTCATGGTGCTTGTGATTGGCCCCATCTGCGCGTAAACCGCCCGTGAATTTAAGACGAGAGGTTTTCATGCCGGTTCTGGTGATGAAGTTTGGTGGCACGTCAGTTGCCACGTTAGATCGGATCAAACGTGCGGCCAAACGGGTCGGCGTTGAAGTGGCCAAAGGCTATGACGTCATCGTCATTGTCTCTGCCATGTCTGGTAAAACCAATGAATTGGTGGGGTGGGTCAACGAGACCTCACCTATGTATGACGCACGCGAGTACGATGCGATTGTATCGTCTGGCGAAAACGTCACGGCAGGCTTAATGGCGTTGACCTTGCAAGAGATGGACGTGCCTGCACGCTCTTGGCAGGGCTGGCAAGTGCCGGTCAAAACTACATCGGCGCACGCTGCGGCGCGGATCGAAGAAATCCCGAATGACAATATCATGGGCAGCTTCGGCAACGGAATGCGCGTCGCTGTTGTTGCTGGCTTTCAGGGCGTTTCGCCTGAGGGTCGCATTACAACATTGGGTCGTGGTGGTTCTGATACCACGGCTGTCGCCTTTGCTGCTGCATTCGATGCAGAGCGTTGCGACATCTACACGGATGTGGACGGTATCTACACAACCGACCCACGCGTTTGCAAAAAGGCCCGCAAGCTGGATCGCATCGCATTTGAAGAAATGTTGGAGCTGGCGTCCTTGGGTGCCAAAGTTTTGCAGACCCGCTCTGTTGAGTTGGCAATGCGTTACAAAGTTAAGCTGCGCGTCTTAAGCAGCTTTGAAGAACAATCAGACGAAGCCGGTACGCTGGTTTGTGCGGAGGAAGAAATCATGGAAAGCAATGTAGTCGCCGGAGTCGCGTTTAGTCGTGACGAAGCCAAGATGACCTTGATCTCGGTTGCGGATCGCCCTGGAATTGCTGCGCTGATCTTTACCGCGCTTAGCGATGCTGGCGTGAACGTCGATATGATCGTGCAAAACATCTCTGAAGAAGGCCGTACGGACATGACGTTCAGCTGCCCAACGGACCAAGTGGCCCGCGCAGAAGCTGCAATGGCCGAAGCCAAGACAACAGGCACAATCAACTTCGCAGAACTTATTGCGGATACTGAAGTGGCTAAAGTTTCAGTTGTTGGCATCGGTATGCGTTCGCACACAGGTGTTGCGGCGAAAATGTTCCAAGTGATGAGTGCTGAAGGTATTAACCTTAAGGTCATTACCACGTCAGAGATCAAGATTTCCGTCCTGATTGATCGGAAATACATGGAACTTGCTGTCCAAGCCCTGCATGATGCATTTGAACTGGACAAAGCGGCTTAACTCCCAAAATATTGGGAGGGCTCTGAACAATATGAGGGAGCGCTGTCCGAGATGGTCGAAAGTAAAGAAACAGAAAGCCGCAAGCTGCTGGGTCGTTTGCGCGATGCAATGGCCGGTGATGATCCCGGACAAGAACGTCTGAATAAGATCACTACTTTGATTGCTGGTAGCATTGGCACTGAGGTGTGTTCTATCTATCTGTTTCTTGACGACGAAACACTTGAGCTTTGCGCCACCGATGGTTTGAACCGTGATGCGGTTCACCAGACGCGTTTGAAATTGGGCGAAGGTCTGGTTGGGCGCGTTGCGAGCCGCCGCCGCGTAATCAACACCCCCGATGCGCCAAACCAAGCGGGCTTTCGGTTTATGCCTGAAACTGGAGAGGAGAGCTTTTCCTCATTCCTAGGTGTCCCCATTCAGCGTTTGGGCGAATCCCTTGGCGTTTTGGTTGTACAATCCAAAGACGCACGCGTTTACACCGCCGACGAAATTTATGCACTCGAAGTTGTAGCGATGGTACTTGCAGAAATGACCGAACTGGGTGCCTTTGTTGGGGGCGAAGGTTCAGCCATGCTGGCCCGTCACTCACAACCGTCCATGTTGCGCGGCACCGTTGCTCAAGAAGGCGTTGCCGAGGGCTATATCTGGCTGCATGAACCGCGCGTTGTTGTGACGAACCCCATTGCGGATGATCCGCACCGCGAGCTCGAGCGCCTGTCAGAGGCCGTTGAAGAGCTACGTGTTGGCGTGGATAAGATGATGGAAATGGCAGGAGACGGCGAACAGCGCCAAGTGCTTGAAGCTTACCGTATGTTTGCCAATTCCAAGGGCTGGATGCGTCGGATGCAAGAAGACATTGGTCGTGGGCTAAGTGCCGAAGCCGCTGTTGAGAAAGAACAATCCCTTGCCCGTGCACGTATGGGGCAGGTCCCAGACAGTTATTTGCGTGAACGCTTGAGTGACTTGGACGATCTATCCAATCGTATGTTGCGGATTCTGACAGGGCAGGGCCGGAACACAGGCGCTGAAATGCCTGCTAATCCAATCCTGGTTGCCAACAATATCGGTCCTGCTGAGCTGTTGGAATATGGCCGTTCCCTTAAGGGCATCATCCTAGAAAAGGGATCAGTGGGCAGTCATGCAGCTATTGTTGCGCGTGCCTTGGCGATTCCATTGATAGTGCATGTGGACCGCATCACTATCGAAGCTTTGAACGGCGATCATGTGATGTTGGACGGGGAGCAAGGTATTGTTCACCTGCGCCCTGATGAAACTGTGGTTTCAGCGTTCCGTGACAAAATCGCGATGGAGGCTGAGGCGCAGCAACGCTATGCGTCGATCCGTGACAAACCCGCGATGACCAAATGTGGGTCGCTGATCGAATTGCACATGAACGCTGGTTTGATGGCCGACTTGCCATCTCTAGAACATTCCGGAGCTGAAGGGGTTGGCCTGTTTCGTACCGAACTTCAGTTCTTGGTCCGCTCGCGTATGCCGACACGCTCTGAGTTAAGTGCCTTTTATGGCCGCGTTCTGGATGCTGCACCAGGCAAACAGGTTGTGTTTCGTACCCTTGATATTGGGTCCGATAAGGTGCTGCCTTATATGAAGCCCAACGATGAACCCAATCCTGCACTGGGATGGCGCGCTATTCGTGTGGCGCTGGATAAACCGGGAATCATGCGGATGCAGTTACAGGCTTTGATCCGCGCGGCGAATGGGCGTCCTTTGACGGTGATGTTCCCGTTTGTTGCCCAGTATGAAGAATACACGCAGGCCCGCGTAGAGGTGGACCGCACTTTGGCACGTGAAGCCAAGTTGGGGCATGTTTTACCAGAAAGCATCAAGATTGGTGCGATGCTTGAAACCCCAAGTCTTGGTTTTGCACCGCGAAAGTTCTTTGAAGAAGTCGATTTTATTTCGATTGGTGGCAATGACCTGAAGCAGTTCTTCTTTGCGGCTGATCGTGAGAATGAACGCGTGCGGAAACGCTATGACACTTTGAACGTCAGCTTCCTTAGCTTTTTGGAACAAATCGTTGAGCGCTGCGATCAGAGTAAAACCCCTGTTTCGTTTTGTGGTGAGGATGCTGGCCGTCCTGTTGAAGCGTTGTGTTTCGCCGCGATTGGCTTGCGCCGTTTGTCGATGCGCCCTGCCTCTATTGGTCCGATCAAAAACTTGTTGCGCCGTTCTAACTTAGAAGAGGTACGTAAGGTTATCTTTGATGCGCGTCATCGTGGCGATATGTCGGTGCGCCCAGCGATCATGCAATGGCTGCGCGAAAACGGTTAAGCGACACCTGCGTGCAGTAAATCATGGATTTGTAGAACACCCACGGGTTTGCCTTGATCATCGACAACCATCAGCACACCGATTTTGCGATCATTGAGCCGTGCAAGCGCTTGGGCCGCGAATAGGTCTGGTGTGACTGTTACAGGGGATGGATTGGCGATTTCGCCAGTTTTCATCACAATCAGGTTTCCCATGTTGTGCCGCAAATCCCCATCGGTGATGACGCCGTTCAGGCGACCATCCTAGCGGGTGGTGACTGCAATTCCGAACCCCTTTGAAGCCATCGTGATCAAGACATCGCTCATGGGCATATCGGCACCGACCAAAGGTAGGGCGTCACCATCATGCATAAGGTCAGAGACCCGCGCCAGTTGTGCACCAAGTTTTCCACCCGGAAGGAATTTGAGGACGTCTTCGGAATTGAAACCACGCAATTCCATCACCGCAACGGCCAGTGCATCGCCCAAAGCCAAAGTCAGTGTGGTAGATGTTGTTGGGGCCATGCCAATGGTGCAGGCCTCTGACAATTTGGGCAGTGTGAGCAAATAGTCGGCTGCTTGCATCAACGTGCTGTCAGGGTTGGAGGATATACCGATCAAAGGAATCGAAAACCTGCGTGTCTAGCGAATAAGGTCGCCCAGTTTCGATGTTTCCCCAGAGTTTGAGATAAGAATACAACCGTCATCCTACGTGACCATGCCCAGATCGCCGTTACTTGCTGCTGACGCGTGTAAGAAATCAGATGGGGTGCCAGTGGATGCCAAAGTGGTGGAAATTTTGCGCCTGATGTGGCCTGATTTGCCGATACCAGCAACAATCACACGGCCCTCAAGCCCAAGGATAAGCTGTGCGGCGGCTGCAAAGTCTGCGGGCATACCTTTGGCCATTTGCGAGATCGCATCAGCTTCGATGTTTAGAACACATTTTCCGATCTAGGTGGTGGCGGAGCTGCCTTGGGTCATATTGATCCAGGATTGTTGCTTGAGAAAGGAATACATCGTTGTGTCGGATAATACCCGTGTGCCCAAAAAGGAGGCATTTACCCTCTTTTTTGGGCTATTTTTGGGCCATTTGTTTGACAATCCGTTTCCCCCATGTTGTGTGTCCGTTAATTTAAAATGACGGGAAGACGACACCATTTCGTTTGTATCAACATTTTCGAATTTGAGCGGTGCTCTGAACGTGTTGCTGGCGCTGGGAAATTGCGCGGGCCAAGGACAGAGCGAGCTGAACGCTTGGTTTGAGCCATCATGAGATAAGTGAATCACGAATCATAATTACCGATTACGCGCCACCTGTGGTGGATATAAAAAATTTGATCAGGCTGCCCCTTAAGGCGCTGCATAATTAATCAAACACCAAAATAAAAAGCTGGGATACCTTACATGGCTAACTTCGAAAAAATCCTGATCGCCAACCGTGGTGAGATCGCCATTCGCATTATGCGTGCTGCGAATGAGATGGGAAAAAAGACTGTTGCGGTTTTTGCTGAAGAAGACAAATTGGGCCTACACCGTTTCAAAGCTGATGAAGCGTATCGCATTGGCGAGGGCATGGGCCCAGTTGCGGCATATCTGTCCATCGAGGAAATTATCCGCGTGGCCAAGATGTCTGGCGCAGACGCGGTTCACCCAGGCTATGGTTTGTTGTCAGAAAATCCCGAGTTTGTAGATGCCTGTACTGATGCTGGTATTACATTCATTGGCCCTAAGGCCGCAACCATGCGCCAATTGGGCGATAAGGCGTCTGCTCGTGATGTTGCTGTTGAGTCTGGTGTTCCAGTTATTCCAGCGACTGAAGTTCTGGGCGAGGACATGGCCCTGGTTAAGAAGCAGGCGGCTGAAGTTGGTTATCCTCTGATGTTGAAGGCGTCATGGGGTGGTGGTGGTCGCGGAATGCGCGCCATCATGAACGAAGAAGAACTGGAAGAAAAAGTTCTGGAAGGTCGCCGTGAAGCTGAATCTGCGTTTGGCAACGGTGAGGGTTATCTTGAACGGATGATCATGAAGGCCCGCCACGTTGAGGTGCAAATTCTTGGGGATAGCCACGGCCAAATTTACCACCTTTGGGAACGCGATTGTTCAGTACAACGCCGCAACCAAAAAGTGGTTGAACGCGCGCCGGCCCCGTATCTGTCAGAAGAACAGCGCGAAAAAATCTGCGAACTTGGCCGCAAAATTTGTGAGCATGTGAATTATGAATGTGCGGGTACTGTCGAATTCCTGATGGATATGGATGATGGTGAATTCTACTTCATCGAAGTAAATCCACGTGTTCAAGTTGAGCACACCGTGACCGAAGAGGTTACAGGGATTGATATTGTACGTTCACAAATTCTGATTGCTGAAGGCAAAACATTGGCTGAGGCCACAGGCTGTGCGTCCCAAGCAGATGTTAAGTTGGATGGTCACGCTTTGCAGTGCCGTGTGACAACTGAAGATCCGCAAAACAACTTTATCCCTGATTATGGTCGCATCCAGATGTATCGTTCGGCCACTGGTCCGGGCATCCGTCTTGATGGTGGTACTGCCTATTCTGGTGCTGTGATCACCCGTTTTTACGACAGTTTGCTGACCAAAGTGACGGCACGCGCCGCCACGCCTGAAATGGCGATTGCACGTATGGACCGTGCGCTGCGTGAGTTCCGTATTCGCGGTGTATCTACCAACATTGCGTTTGTGGAAAACCTGCTGAAGCACCCTGTTTTCTTGAACAATGAATACCACACCAAGTTCATCGACGAGACACCAAGCCTGTTTGATTTCAAAGCGCGCCGTGACCGCGCGACGAAATTGTTGACATATATTGCTGATATTACGGTGAACGGGCACCCTGAAACATTTGCCCGTGCCAAGCCGTCGACTGAGGTGAAGCTGCCGAAACCACCAGTGAAACCAACCACTGATGTTGCAGACGGCACCCGCCAAATTTTGGACCAACAAGGCCCAGAGGCTGTGGCCAACTGGATGCGCGATCAGTCGCAACTGTTGATCACCGATACAACGATGCGTGATGGGCACCAATCTCTGTTGGCGACTCGTATGCGTTCTATCGACATGGTCAATGTTGCACCTGC
Source organism: Ascidiaceihabitans sp. (assembly GCA_028388995.1). Lineage (GTDB taxonomy): Bacteria > Pseudomonadota > Alphaproteobacteria > Rhodobacterales > Rhodobacteraceae > Ascidiaceihabitans. The sequence continues at coordinate 9,092 of JAOEQC010000001.1, forward strand.
ATATGCTGCCAAAATGAACCAATTGTTCAGTGTTGAGTGCTGGGGTGGTGCGACGTTTGATGTGGCGTATCGTTTCTTGCAGGAATGCCCATGGCAGCGTTTGCGCGACATTCGTGTGGCGATGCCAAACATCATGACGCAAATGTTGCTGCGTGCTTCTAACGGTGTTGGTTATACGAACTACCCAGATAACGTGGTGCAATCATTTGTCGGCCAAGCGGCCGACAGTGGTGTGGATGTGTTCCGCGTGTTTGACAGCCTGAACTGGGTTGAAAACATGCGTGTTGCTATGGATGCCGTTGGTAAATCGGGCAAAGTGATTGAGGGCACCATTTGTTACACGGGTGATCTGCTTGATCCTGCGCGTGATAAGTATGACCTGAAATACTATGTTGGCATGGCCAAGGAACTTGAAGCCGCTGGCGCACATGTTTTGGGTCTGAAAGACATGGCTGGTTTGTTGAAGCCTGCGGCGGGCCGTGCGCTGGTTAAAGCGCTGAAAGAAGAAACTAATCTTCCGATCCACTTCCACACACACGATACCTCTGGTGCTGCGATTGCGACGGTTCTGGCTGTTTCTGAGGCGGGCGTTGATGTTGTTGATGCGGCAATGGATGCATTTTCTGGCAACACGTCCCAGCCAACACTAGGCTCAATCGTCGAGGCGCTGAAAGGCACCGATCGTGATACAGGTCTAGACGTCAAAGCGATCCGCGAAATCAGCAACTATTTTGAGCAGGTGCGTGGTCACTACACTGCGTTTGAATCAGGTCTTCAGGCCCCAGCGTCTGAGGTATATTTGCACGAGATGCCCGGTGGTCAGTTCACCAACCTAAAAGCGCAGGCGCGCTCTTTGGGATTGGAAGAGCGCTGGCATGAAGTGGCGCAGACCTATGCAGACGTGAACCAAATGTTTGGTGACATCGTTAAAGTGACCCCGTCGTCCAAAGTTGTGGGTGACATGGCGTTGATGATGGTCAGCCAAAACCTAACCCGTACGCAGGTTGAAGACCCTGCAACGGACGTTGTGTTCCCTGACTCTGTTGTGGACATGATGAAGGGCTCTTTGGGTCAACCTCCGGGTGGCTGGCCTGCTGACATCCAGAAGAAGATCTTGAAAGGCGAGGCGGCATCTACGGATCGTCCGGGCGCAATGTTGGCTCCAGTTGACCTTGAGGCGACGCGCAAAGGTTTGTCCAAACAGTTGGATGGTCGCCGCGTCGATGATGAGGATTTGAACGGTTACTTGATGTATCCCAAAGTGTTCTTGGACTACATGGGCCGTCACCGCACTTATGGTCCTGTGCGCACATTGCCAACTTCGACTTTCTTTTATGGTATGAACCCAGGCGAAGAAATCAGCGCTGAAATTGATCCAGGTAAGACGCTTGAGATCCGCATGCAGGCTGTGTCCGAAGTATCGGAAGATGGCGGCGTTAAAGTGTTCTTTGAACTGAACGGCCAACCGCGCACCATTCGCGTGATGAACCGTTTGGCATCGTCTGAAAAGATTACCCGTCCAAAAGCGGAAGCCGGCAATGCCAACCACATTGGTGCGCCTATGCCGGGTGTTGTGGCTACCATTGCCGTGACTGCTGGTAAAGAAGTCAAAGAGGGTGATCTGTTGTTGACCATCGAAGCGATGAAGATGGAAACAGGTATTCACGCAGAACGCGATGCCGTTGTGAAAGCGATCCATGTGAACGCTGGCAGCCAAATCGATGCCAAAGACCTGTTGGTTGAGCTAGAGTAACACCCAACTGCATTTGAGATTGAGTAGGGCGTGAGGCAATAATTTCGTTTCACGCTCGATTTGTTTGTAGGGGGCATTGTTTGCGCAACGCTAAGGGCTATGGTTTCTTCATAGTGCGGGCCAAACGTGGCCCTAGAAAGGCTGTGGGCAGATGAGCGATCTTAAGAACTTAATTGATGCGATAGCCGCAGTACCATTGCGCGGTGGCAGACGGATCATTGCAATTGTTGGTGCACCAGCGAGTGGAAAATCAACACTGGCTGAAACGCTATCTGCTTATATCCCCAATTATTGCATCGTCCCGATGGACGGGTTCCACCGCGACAACGATGATCTTTCACACCATGATTTACTGTCACACAAAGGCGCGCCTGAGACATTTGATGTTGCTGGTTTTCTCACGGTTGTGCGGTCCTTGGCCAAACAAGGCGAAGTTGATTTCCCAGTCTTTGATCGGGGCAATGATTGTGTCGTTGAACAGGGTGGCAAAATTTTGGCTACGGATGAGACGATTATAGTCGAGGGGAACTATCTGTTGCTGGACGAGATGCCATGGTGCGATTTGGCCAAGTACTGGGATTTCAGCGTATTTCTGGATGTGCCATTAGAGGTTCTAGAAACGCGGTTAGTTCAGCGTTGGTTGGACAATGGGTATGATTATGACGGTGCTGTGAAACGTGCGCAGGGTAATGATATCCCGAATGCAAAGCGCACCGTTCAAAAGTCTATGAAGGCGGATCATGTTGTGTCGCTGGACAGTCTGTAGCGTGATAAAATTAGGAACAATTGCAAATAGCAAAATCAGCATCACGTGCGGTGCCTGTCAGCATCAAGCGGTGCTAGAGGTGGCAAACCTTATCTTTGTCGTTGGCGAAGATGCGACAACCCACGATGTAAGGCAACGCCACGTGTGCCCAAAATGTAATTCAAAAGGTAATAATACCTATAAAGTCTTATCGGTCGGGTAAGGCCGCTCGGCGTTTTACCCGCAGCCCCACCCGTATTCGCGGTTAAATTACTTAGCAGCTTGTTTGGCTTCGTAAGCCGCCTTCTTTTCTTTGTACTGTTCTTCGGTCAGGTTGTGCCACCCGATGCAGTTACCTGTCGGGCTGCGCCCACATCCACATTCAGCCATGTTAAACTCCTTTATCGTTTCATAATATATTAAGTGATGTTTGGATCGTTTTTGGCAAGCAAATACAGTGAAATTTCTCTCAACAATTCCGGTGATCTAAACACGAGTTCGTACCGTACCTGGTAAGTAATCAACATCTGTTGATACTAATTTCAATGGGGTGCAAACATGTCTGACAACTCCAGCCAGACACATTTCAAAGCTCGCCAAGTTAGACAAGTTCATCGCGCGGAACAAAACCAACAATAAGCCGACACTGGCCGCCGCTAACGTCTGAGGGCGCTGCACAGAGGAAGGGGCTACTGAAACGCGATGCTCCAACACCCCGTTAAGCCCCTTTAACAGTCCCGTATTTGCCAGAGAAAAACGCCAGCGGTTTGCCCACGCTAAGCTGTGCATTGTTGACTTGTCCAACCACGATCACATGATCGCCTGCAGGGTGGGTCGCCACGTGGCGGCATTCGAAACGTGCAAGGCACTTGTCGATCAAAGGCACGCCGTGGTCGTTTAAGTTGTGCTGGATATCTCCAAAGGCATAGCCGTTTTTGGCGAAGGCTTCGCAGATGTCTTTTTGCTGGTCTGACAGCACATGGATCGCAAAATGTTTGGCATGTGAGAAGTGTTTGAACCGGCTGGAATTAATCCCAGGCGACCACATTACAAGGGCAGGATCAAGCGAGAGGGAGGAAAAGCTGTTGGCCGTCATCCCGATCACGCCGTCATCCGTCTTTGTGCTGATCACGGTGATGCCGGTTGCGAAACGCCCAAAGGCGTCCCGCAGCAGTCGCGTGTTGTCGCCATCAGGGGCGAAGTTTTGCGCGGTTTGATCTGTCATTTCAGATGCCATATCTTTCATCAAGCGACCTCGCGGCCCAGTGCTGCTGTGTAGATTTTGAACCATGTGATGCGGTCCATGTTGACCTTCAGTGCATCTGAAAGACCAGCGATGCGGGTTAGGTTATTGGTGCCCATGACAGGTAGTACTTTTGCAGGATGTGCCAAGATCCAAGCAACAGCAACCGCCGCGCGGTCCACACCGTTTTCGCTTGCGATCACATCAAGGGTTTTCATCACTTCTGTGTTGCCGTTCATCAAAGAACCGCCGCCCAAAGGTGACCATGCCATTGCGTGTTGGCCGTTCTTTTGGTGATAGGCGAGGTCGCCGTTGGTCAGGCATTCATGCGCTGTTGCAGACATTTCGATCTGGTTGGTGACCAGTGGGTTTTTCATGCCAGATTGCAGCAGATCATAATCCCATGGTTTAAAGTTGGACACACCGATGTTGCCAACCTTGCCCGATGAAACAAGCGCATCAAGGGCCGCGCCGGTTTCATTGTGATCCATGAACGGGTCGGGACGGTGCACCAGCAATAGGTCGATATGGTCGATCCCCATGTTGGTCAGGGATGCATCAACCGATGCGTTAATGTGCGCGGTGGATGTGTCATAATATTTGACAGGTGCATCGCTGTATTTGCCGCAGGGCGCGATGATGTCGAACTTGGTCACGATCTCCATCTTGGCACGCAAGGATGGCACGGCCCGCAGGGTTTCACCCAATACGGCTTCGGCGGAATAATCGCCGTAAATGTCGGCTTGGTCAAAACTGGTGATGCCTTGGTCTAGGCAAGCGTTGATTTTCGCCTCAACGTGTTTGACCGAGGTGTCGGCATCGTCCGCAACGCGCCACATGCCATAGACAATACGGCTAAGTTCAAGAGAGGGGGAAAGTGTGACGCGTTCCATTAACGGCGTACTCCTGCAGCTAGGGGTGTGAGTGGGGTGGCAGCTGGTACTCGACCATATGTATGTGGAAGTGAACAGGTTTCCAGGTGTGGCATGACCAGTTTGCCGAAGTATTCAGCTTCCTCAATATGTGGATAGCCAGAGAAGATGAAGGCGCGAATGCCCATTTTTTTGTAGTCTTCGATTTTATTCAGAACTTGATCCGCGGAACCAACCAATGCGGCACCACAGCCAGAGCGCGCACGACCTATGCCAGTCCACAAATTAGGTTCGATGTACCCGTACTCATCGGCCAGCTCACGGTTTTTGGCCTGATGTGAAACACCAAGGGAGGTGGAATCCAAAGCACGTTCACGGATCATGCGGCCATATTCGTCATCCAATTTGGATGTGATGTATTCCGCGTATTCTTGCGCCTCTTTTTCGGTGTCGCGCACGATCATGTGGACGCGCAGCCCGTAATCCAATGTGCGGTCATATTTTTCGGCCACTTTGTTCACAGCCTTCATGCGTCCCGCCAATGCGTCCTGTACCTCAGGCCACATCAGGTAAACGTCACAGTGTTGACCGCAAAGCTCAAGCGCCGCTGGGGAATAGCCGCCAAAATATAAAAGTGGGCCGCCTGTTTGGTATGGTTTGACGGGGTCTGTGGTGAGCCCCTTAAAGTCATAGACCTCGCCGGAATAATTGATCTCGTCCTGTGTCCATGCCTGTTTGAGGATTTCAACAACCTCGCGCGAGCGTTGGTAGCGATAGTTGCTGTCTTCTTTTTGGCCAGGGAAATCAGAGCTGATGATGTTGAGGGTCAAACGCCCTTCCAACATGTGGTCCAGTGTCGAAATGGTGCGGGCCAGCATGATGGGCTGCATCTCGCCGCAACGCACAGCTGCCAACAGGTTGATGTCTTTGGTGATTGGCGCACAGCCTGCGACGAAGGACAGCGTGTCCTGACCAACTTGATAAGAGGACGGGCATAGGATGTTGCGAAAACCCTGCTGTTCTGCGGTTTTAACGATGTCGCTGCAATGTGCCCAGCTAGATCGCAGGTCGCCGTCGGGCACACCCAAAAACTGATAGTCGTCCGAACATAGGGCTGAAAACCACGAGACCTCAGAGGCCGTCAGATCGGGCGATGTGATTGGTACAACTGTCATTTTGAAACCTGCGAAAATTATTCAATTTCATATTGCATAGCAATCGATCTAGTGTAAATCAATGATGTATCAATTGTTTCATTCCAGCGTTTGCGCGCGATGAGGTGCCCTGTGTCTGACCAGCCCAAAAATCCCAATGCACTGCCCAAATATGTGCAGATCAGCGAACTGTTGATCCGCGATATTGCTGCTGGGCGTTTGATGGATGGGGAACGGTTGCCGCCTGAACGCGAGATGGCAAATGGGCTGAACACATCGGTCGGCACCCTGCGCAAAGCCCTTGCTATACTCGAGAAAAAGGGAATGCTGGATCGTCTTCAGGGGTCGGGAAACTACATCCGCCACGGCGCGGATGAGGCCAGCATATACAGCATGTTCCGTCTTGAGTTGCCTGAAGGTGGGGGGTTGCCGCGCGCGGATACATTGGATGTACAGGCATTGAAAAAGCCCACTGATTTGCCCAAGTTTGGGACGGCCGATCACGGCACGCGGATTCGTCGTCTGCGCTATTTGAATGGAACAATCATCGCGATTGAGGAAATCTGGCTCGACGGGGATGCGGGCACCGTGCCCCCAAACGTGCTTTCGGATTCGCTGTACCACTTTTACCAAAAACATCTGGGGTTCTGGATCACCTCGGCTGAGGACCGCGTTAGCGTGGCCGCTGTACCCGATTGGACCCCCGACACCTTTACAAAACCTGCCGGTGCGCTGACAGGATATATCGAACGCTTTAGTTGGGCAGACGGCCCCAAAGCTGTCGAGTTTTCACGCACTTGGTTTGATCCATCACGCGCAATCTATGTGCAAAGACTTAAATAGGAATACAAACATGGCTAAGCTAATCAACTACGGCATCATCGGTTGCGGCATGATGGGACAAGAGCATCTGCGCAATATCGCCTTGCTGCCTGACACCAACGTGGCTGCCATCTTTGAACCCGATGCTGGCATGGCAGGGATCGCCAAAACCTTGGCTCCGAACGCTCAGTTCTGTGACAGTATTGATGCCCTGTTGGCGATTGAGGCGTTGGATTGTCTGGTTATCATCAGCCCGAACTTTATGCATCTGGAACAGTTGGAGCAGATCGCCCAAACGCGGTCTTTGCCGATCTTGGTGGAAAAGCCACTGTTTACTGATCCAAGCGCATTCGCCCGTGTGCGCAAGTTTAGCGAAACCTATCCATCCTCCGTTTGGGTCGCGATGGAATACCGCTATATGCCGCCAATCGCCGCCTTGCGGGCAGAGGTGGAAGAGGCCACTGGCGGGATCAAGATGCTGTCGATCCGCGAACACCGTTTCCCGTTCCTTAAAAAGGTGGGTGACTGGAACCGCTTTAACGCCAAATCGGGTGGCACCTTTGTTGAAAAATGTTGTCACTTCTTTGATCTGATGCGTTTGCTGACCAAATCAGAACCTATGCGGATCATGGCCAGTGCGGGCCAGAACGTGAATCATCTGGACGAGGTTTATGACGGCCAAACATCCGACATCATCGACAACGGTTATGTCATTGTGGACTTTGAGAACGGGATGCGGGCGATGCTGGAACTGTGCATGTTTGCCGAAGGATCACGCTACCAAGAGGAGGTGAGCGTGGTTGGTCCCAAAGGCAAGATCGAGGCGTTGGTGCCAGGGCCGGGCCGTTTCTGGCCTGCGCATCTGGGCGATGCCCCAATCCCGCAATTGATCGTCAGCCCGCGCAATCCAAGCGGACCTGTGGTGCGTGAAATCCCCGTGGATCCCACATTGCTAGATGCAGGGGATCACAATGGATCCACCTTTTATCAACACGAGGGCTTCTTGGCTTTGGTGCGCGGCGAACGTGATGTGGCAGATGTAACTTTTGAGGATGGGTTGCGGGCCGTTACGATGGGCATGGCCGCACAAGAAAGCGCCCGCACGGGGCAAAGTGTGCTATGGGGTGAGTTTATTGCGCGGTAATGTTGAAAGTCGCGGTTGTTCAAATGGCGGGTTTGCGGACCAAGCCGACTTGCACTTTCTGAGACCAATGTGTGCTATCGAGTTGCCGAACTTCCGTTATACCCAGCGCAAGTTCCAATTTCGTCTATAATGGCGTGTGAAAAGCTGCATCTATGCCGGCATATTTTGGCCCAAATATCGAGAGCCCCTTATCCGTCAAGAATTGCGCAGGCGCAGGAAGGATCACGACAGCGATCGTTTGCTCAGCGCAGCAATCGGGGTTGGCGATTGGGGCACCACTTTACGTTTCAAACAGACAGATCAAGTCAGGAACCGTTGCGTAGACGGCTCCGTCTAGCCAGCAAGCCATGTTCTCGTTCTTGACACTGACGCGCATTTTTTCACCGCTCGGCGCAGCGATATCGATTTGGCCTACTGTAAAGCCTTGAACGCTTTTGTATGTTACGTGATGGAATGATAGGCATCAATCATTTAATGATATACGCCTATCATTTTGAGATGTGGCTAATGTCAGCCTGTAATTATTATATAATAAAATTAATGATCTAATGGCTTATCATCTGGCATTTTGTCTGCCAAATTTATTCTATTCTGCAGATTTGGCGGCGCGGGCTGTTCTGTGTTAGATACAGCGCCCACCATCGACTTCCATGCAGACGCCTGTGATCATGCTGGCCTCACCGGAGCACAAATAACAGGCCGCGTTCCCCATGTCTTCGGGTGTGGAAAAGCGACCCAAGGGGATTGTTGATAAGAACATGGCCCGCATCTGAGGCGTGTCTTCACCCATAAAACTTTTGAGTAATGGGGTGTCACCGGCAACAGGGTTCAACGCGTTAACGCGAACGCCAGCAGGGGCCAATTCAACGGCCATCCCTTTAGTAGCATTATTCATCCAGCCCTTTGAGGCGTTGTACCAATTCAGCCGCGGTCGCGGGCTGACGCCTGCGGTTGAGGCAACATTTAGGATCGCGCCCGTGCCTTGGGCCTTCATCAAAGGCACAATATACTTGGCTGTCAGGTACACGGACTTGCAATTTACGACGAAAACTTTGTCAAAGTCTTCCTCAGTGACCTCTTCCATAGGCGCAGGCAGGTGTGTGACGCCCGCATTGTTGATCAAAATGTCGATCTGACCGAAGGCGTCTATGGTCGATTGCACCATTGCGGCGACGTCTGCATCATGTGCCACATTGGTCTGAATGGTTTGGACCGTGTCACCAAGTTCAGCCGCAAGTTCATTGGCCATATCGATGTTCAGGTCGGCGATCATTACACGCGCACCCTCAGCCACAAACTTGCGCGCAATCCCAGCGCCAAAGCCAGAGGCACCGCCCGTTACAATCGCTACTTTGCCTTGCAGTCGCATGTTATTCTCCTGTCAGGTCTAGTTTTAGAATGTGGCGTTCGTTGCCGTCTTCGTTTTGGGAGGCCTTAACTGTGCGTTCGTGTTCGAACCCCAATTTATCCCAAAAGGCGCGTGCGCCGATGTTCACATCCAGCACTGCAATGCGGATACAAGGCGCGTTGTCGGCGCGGGCCTCATCGATAACGTGTTTTGCGGCTTTGCGTCCCAATCCATCGCCGCGCGCATCGGGGTCTAAAATCAACAGTCCCATGTACCAATGCCCATGTTTCGGATAGTGGCGAATGCTGCCTGCAAATCCCGCCAGTGTGCCGTCAGCGCGCTCCAAGCCGCGCAGGAACCTGTCGTCTGGCCCACATACAGGAGGGGCATCGTTTAATGTGGCGTGCACAAACCCTGGGTTGTTGGCTTTGCCCGTTTCCATTTCCACATAGTCGCTGGCGCGGAACATCAGATCGGCGACGCGGGTGTAATCGTCTTTGGCGTCCAAGGTTACTATTTGAATATCATCCATGATGTGCTGCTACCGTCTTGAGTGTTGAAAAACCGTATAGTGCCTCGAACCCTTTTTCGCGCCCATGGCCAGATAGACCTACGCCTCCAAAGGGCAGTTCAACACCACCCCCCGCGCCGTAGTTGTTGATGAACACCTGACCTGCGCGCAAGCGTTTGGCGACGCGCATTTGGCGCGCGCCGTCTTTGGACCAGATCGAGGCGACAAGGCCAAAGTCAGTGCCATTGGCGATTTTCACGGCGTCTTCTTCGGTGTCAAAGGGGATCACTACTTGGACGGGGCCGAAGATTTCTTGCTGCGCCAGTTCGTGATTTGGATCAACATCTGCGAACAGGGTAGGGGGAACATATGCGCCACCGATCGGGGCATCTGGTGCCACAGCACCGACAGCAACCTTGTTCAGATCAGCGCCACGAGCCAAGAACCCTTCAACAATTTCCTTTTGGCGCAGGGACACCAGTGGTCCCACATCCAGATCATCGCCTGCGGGGCCAACGCGCAATTCACCGTAACGTTTTGCCATGCGCGCAACGACGTCATCATAGACCCCGCGTTGCACCAAGATGCGCGAGGATGCGGAACAGGTTTGTCCTGCATTCTGGATACCTGCGTTCACAAGGAAGGGCAGGGCGGCGTCAAGATCCGCGTCATCAAACACCAATTGCGGGGATTTTCCGCCCAGTTCCAAGGTGACAGGAACCGCGTTTTGGGCCGATGTCGATTGGATCAACTTGCCCACACCGACAGAGCCCGTGAAGGAAATGTGATGCACCAATGGATGGGCGGTGAGGGCCGCACCCGCTTCGGCCCCTAGGCCCGAAACCACGTTTAACGCCCCATCAGGCAATCCCGCTTGGCGACAGATTTCAGCAAAGGCGAGGGCGGTTAAACAGGCCTCTTCCGCTGGTTTCAAAACGGCGGCGTTGCCCATGGCAAGCGCGGCACCAACAGAGCGTCCGATGATCTGCATCGGGTAATTCCATGGGATGATATGCCCCGTAACCCCGTGGGGTTCGCGCATGGTATAGACGGTATAGCCCTCAAGAAACGGGATCGTCGCACCGTGAATCTTGTCCACGGCCCCTGCATAAAATTCCATATAGCGGGCGAGGGCAACAACATCTGCGCGGGCTTGTTTGACTGGTTTGCCTACGTCCATGGATTCAAGGGTGGTTAATTCGTCAATGTTTTTAAGGACCAGTTCACCAATGCGGTGCAGGATACGCCCCCGTTCAAACGCCGCCAATTCACCCCACGCACCGTTCAGTGCTGCATCTGCAGCGGCAACCGCGCGGTCAATGTCCGCTGCGTTGCCCCGTGCGATATCGCATAAGGTTGTGCCGTCTGATGGGTTTTTCAGCGCAAGAGTTTGGCCCGACAGCGCGGGCACCCATTCATTGGCGATAAAGCAATGTGTGGGGTCGATGTTGAGGGGGTGAATAGTCATTCAAATGTCCTATCGCAAAACGTCTGCCCCTCAAGCGCAAGGGACGTGTTACGGTTAGATTACCGCAACACTACGTATATGCAACACAGGGCGATTACCGCCGTAGATTAAGCTTCTGCTAGGATCATCTTGGCGCAGTTTTCGCCGATCATGATAGCAGGGGCGTTGGTGTTGCCCGATACGATTTCTGGCATAATAGAACAATCCGCGACCCGCAAACCGCTGATTCCGTGCACGCGCAGTTTCGCGTCTACAACGGCGTCTTGCCCGCTGCCCATCTTGCAGGTGCCCGTTGGGTGATAGATAGAGGCGGTGTTGTTGCGCGCCCAATCAAGGGTGGCGTCATAGTCATCAATATCTAGATCCGCATGAGGGCGGTATTCTTGGGAAATCTTACCGGCAAGTGGCGCGTGTTTGGCGATTGTGCGGGCGATGTTCACGCCTGCGACAACCGTGCGGCAATCCGTTTCAGTCGAAAGGTAGTTTGGAATGATCTTGGGATAGACCTGACCATCGCCAGAGACCAAACGGATTTCTCCACGACTTTCTGGGCGCAACTGACAGACCGACATGGTGAAGGCCGAGAATTTGTCGGCCCCCTTACCAGGGTTTTCGGCAGACAGCGGTTGGACGTGGAATTGCACATCCGGCGTTTCCAAATCCTCGCGTGTTTTCATGAAACCGGTGGCAAGGCTGGCGGCCATCGTCATTGGGCCAGTGCGGGTCATCAGGTATTTAAGACCAATCTTGGCCTGGCCAAACAAACTGCCGACTTCGTCGTTCAGTGTTGGTTCATTACATTTGTAAACCAAACGGGCCTGCAGGTGGTCCTGCATGTTCTTGCCCACGCCGTTCAAATCTTTCCTAACCTCAATGCCGTGCTCTTGCAGTTGAGCCACTTCGCCGATGCCTGACAACATGAGTAATTGAGGGGAGTTAATAGACCCACCGCTTAGAATTACCTCGCGGTTGGCTTTCACCACCACTTCGGCACCGCTGCGTTCTTTATAGGTGACACCAGTTGCCACACCGTTTTCGATATTCACCTTTTGCACTTGAGCATGGGTGACGATCTGCAAATTGGAACGGCTGCGGGCAGGGTTTAGGTATGCAACAGCCGTGGAACAACGGCGCCCGTTCTTTGATGTCAGTTGGAAAAAGCCAACGCCCTCTTGGGTTTCGCCGTTGTAATCGGGGTTGAAAGGATAACCCGCCGCTTGCGCCGCTTCGACCCATGCGTCCGTAATTGGGCGTTGAATGCGCATGTTGGACACAGATAATGGACCGTCGTCACCGTGGTAGTCATTCGCACCGCGTTCGTTATTTTCCGCCTTCTTAAAAAGGGGCAGTACATCGCTCCATGACCAGCCTGCGTTGCCCATTTGGGCCCAGCGATCATAGTCCTGCGCCTGGCCGCGCACATATAGAAGACCGTTAAGCGAGGAAGAACCGCCCAGAACCTTGCCGCGCGGCCATTCAATGGAGCGGCCATTCAGGCCCACGTCTGCTTCTGTTTTATAGCACCAGTCAACGTTTGGATTGTGTATCGTCTTAAAATAGCCAACCGGGATGTGAATCCACGGATTTAGGTCACGACCACCCGCTTCTAGTAAAATAACTTTATTAAAGGGATTGGCGCTTAATCTATTGGCTAAAACGCAGCCAGCAGAGCCTGCACCAACAATAATATAGTCCGCTTCCACAAGGATTCTCCCGTCCGTTTGAATTAAGGCTATACAGAATGGAATTATCATTCTACACTTTTTTGAGAATAAAAGTCTCATTAATTGACAATAGGGAGAAATGTCATGGGAATTACAGGAAGAATCGGGAATCTATCCCGACGCGATCTATTTCGCGTAGCAGGCAAGTACGGCATGAGCTCAACGCTCATGGCAGCAGGGGGCTTCGGGGGAGCGATGAGCCTTGCAAACTTGGCTACTGCAGCAGAATCCACATATGAAAAGCGGTTCTCAAAACCAGCAAAACACACTTTCAAATTTGGTGCTGCTGGCTTCAACCAACGCAACCTTTTGATCGAACGTGCTGGCGCGTTGGAATTCGCACGTGACCTCGAAGCACGTACAGACGGCGAGATCCGCATCGAGTTCATCGGCGACAACCAAATCTGCGGTCAAACATCCTGCGTTGAGAAATGTCAGCAAGGTATCGTAGACTTCTACGCGGCCTCTACACAGAACTCTGCCGGCGGTGCACCGTACTTGAACGTACTTGATTACGCGTACATGTTCCGTAACCGCGCTGACCAATACCACTTCTTGTATTCACCAGCGTCTGCAGCTTTGCTTCGTGAGCCTTATGAAAAGCGCCACGGTCTAAAACTGTTGTTCTCACACGCTGAACTTCGCGGCATCCAGTTGGGTCTCGCTTGGGAAGACAAGCCAACAGTAACCTCTGTTGAAGAACTTGCAGGCACAAAGAACCGCGTAACAGGTACACAACTTGGCCGTATCGCCATGAAAGCTCTGAACTTGAACCCAGTTCCAGTTGCTTGGGAAGAAACACTTGATGGCCTAAAGCAAGGCTTGATCGATGGTGCAGAAACATGGGCATCTGCTGTTGCTTACGCAAACATGTCACCAGTTGTTTCCCAATCCGTACACTTGAACTTCTTCTGTGGTACAGAAGCGACTTCAATGAACGCTGGCGTATTTGATAGCCTGTCAGGCGATCTACAAGACGCAGTTCTGGAATCTTCTTACTGGGCGCAAACACACGTTCAAGCGGCAAATGAAGCTGCACTTGTGAAAACTGTTGGTCAATCTGATCCACAACTTCCAGGTACAATCTTTGCGCAAAACAACGTGCGTAACGCATTTTTGTCCGACGCTGAGATTAAGAAAGCGGAAGAAATGTGCTCACCTGAGTTCCAGCCACAGTTGTGGGAAGACTGGCGCGAGCGCCTTAACGGCTGGTCCGGCGGTCGTGACACGTACCAAGAAATCTATGACGAAGTGCGAACAATTTCTGGTGACACTCTACCAGAAAACGTTGAACCACGTCGTTGGTGGAAAGGTTAATCCACTCGGATTAGTTTTGGGCCGATCCGTTTTTTCGGGTCGGCCTTTTTTTGTAGATTTTTATAATAAAGACGATGACACTCAAGGCAGTCGTATCAGGACACAAGACCTTGTTGGCTGATTTGATCTGTTAAAAGGGGGGATACCTTATATGTCGATTTGGTCCGAAGTAGCTGCTATTATACCTGCCATCATGTCTGGTGACTCGTGGGAAATGAATACTGCGTTCAAGAAAGATGGAATGTGGTTGTTCAGTGCGGTGCTCACACTATTTGGCGGCATTCTTGCGCATAACATTTTCAAGTATGTGCCCTTTATTGAGCGTAACTTAGAACGCACCATTGCAGTCGCAATGTACATCATGATTGCAGCAATCATTTTCTGGGGTGTGGTCGACCGGTTTGTGTTTTCAAACCAATGGTCCGGATCAACAACTATCCCACCGTTCCTATTTATGATTATGGCGTGGTTCGCCTGTTCCTATAACGTCAAATTGCGCACGCACCTTAGCTTTAGCGAATTCCGCTCAAAAATGTCCCCACGCAACCAAATGGGTGTTCTTTCAATGGACACTGTTTTGTGGCTTGGCTTTTGCTTGTTGGCAATCACCACTTCGCTTCGATTCACGGTGCTTTCCGCCCAAAACTTTCAGATGGTCGACGGTGTCGATGACACAATGAAATGGTGGTTCTACATCACTGTGCCAATCGCGTTTACCATGATGTCAGGCCGTGTAATCGGCAACTGGCTCGAGGATTTTGGCAACTACAGATCCGGTAACACAATTATCAAACAAGCTGTAATTGGGGGGGATGTCTAATGACCGACGCAACATGGATCACGCTTATTTCGTTAGGCGTCACGATGTTCTTCATGCTGGGCACACCTGTCTTGCTGGTTATCTTTTACTGGGTGGTGGGCTGTAGCTTTGTCATCGATCTTCCGCTGGACAACACAGGCAACGAATTGCTGAACGTGTTCAACAAAGGGTTTGCCCTGCTGGCCATGCCGCTGTTCATCCTAACAGGGGACTTGATCAACCAATCAGGGATTGCGCGACGATTATCGGACTTTGCCTACTCTTGCTTGGGCTGGCTGCGAGGCGGCCTAGCGATGGCGGCTATCTCAGCCTGTGGTCTGTTCGCAGCGATCTCTGGATCAAACTCTGCGACCACTGCAACAATCGGTTCAATGCTTCACCCTGAAATGGTCAAAGGCGGCTACGACGAACGCTTCTCTGCCGCAACTGCAGCGGCGGGTGGCACAGTCGGGATTATCATCCCACCGTCGATCATCTTCATCGTTTACGGGTTCCTGTTGAACCTGCCCATCTCTGATCTGTTCATTGCAGGTATCTTGCCAGGTGCCTTGATGGTTCTGTCTATGATGACCGCTGCGTTCATCATTTGCACGATCAACGGCTGGGGTTACCTGATCAAGCTGTCACCAATGCGCGTTATCAAAACCGCAATCGGTGCATGGCTTGGGTTCTTCGCAATCGGTCTGGTCCTATGGTGCATCTACACAGGTCGCGCCTCTCCGACTGAAGCGGCGGGCGTAACGGTTGGTGTATGTATCATAATCGGCTTGCTGTGCTATCCGCTGAACAAGATCATGGGCGACGACGAAAACGAAAAGGTTGAAGACAAATCCGCCGTTTCCATGTTGGTCGTAAAAGGGTTCACACTGATGAGCTTGCCACAGATCGTTTCCCGCTCCGCCCAAATTACGGGTATCCTTGTGCCGCTGATCGCTATTTCAGTGGCCATGCAACAAGTGATGTCCTCCCTTGGAGCAAAGGAATTCATCGGCGGGTTCGTGACGGGTATGGGCGGTTATCATGCGGTTTTGTTCACATCCATGGCGATTGTGTTTGTGACAGGGATGATCCTAGAATCCTTGCCAGTGACCATTATCCTTGCACCAATCTTGGCACCCATCGCGGCTTCAGTCGGGGTTGATCCGATCCACTTCTCAGTGATCTTCCTTGTGGGTGCATCGATTGGGTTCATCACACCGCCTTATGGCCTCAACCTTTATGTGGCGTCGGGCGTCACTGGGGTGCCGTACTTCAGGCTGCTGCGCTACACAGTTCCATATTTGATCGCTTTGATCTCAACATGGATCTTGGTTGCACTTACACCTGAATTGGCACTATGGCTGTTGCCAACCAGATAAGGCGAGCAAATGCCAAACAATATGGCAGACCAAAAGGGACAGATTCCAACAAACTTACGGCTATTGTTGCTGTTGGAAGAAGTCGCACGTGCAGGCGTCCCCGTGACGCCTGCCGGTTTGGTCGAGGCGTTGGGCCTACCAAAACCCACAGTGCACCGACTGTTTAACACCGCCGAAGAAGAAGGTTTCCTACAGCGCGACATCGATGGACGGTCTTATGGACCGGGCCCACGCCTGCGCCGCCTTTCAGTGAATACGCTTAGCTCACAACGCCTGCGCACCCTGCGCCTGTCCATCTTGACCGAAGTTGTCGAACAGATGGACGAGACCTGCAACATCTCGGTCCCAGACCGCGAACACATGGTGTACCTTGAGCGGATCGAAACTAAATGGCCGCTGCGCATTCAGTTGCCAGTAGGGACCCGAGTGCCGTTGCACTGTACGGCTTCTGGTAAAATGTACCTTAGCTCGTTGAACCCACGTTACTTGGATCGCTACCTTGCGAACCACAAACTGGAACAGCACACAAGCAAGACCATAACTGATGTTGCAGCCCTCAAGGCTGAACTCAGCGAAACCCGCAAACGTGGGTATTCCACGGATGACGAGGAATTCATGTACGGGATGGTTGCGGTGGCTGTTGCTATTGTGGATGACCAAGGACGCCTTGTGTCTACATTGTCCGCTCACTCCCCTTTGCAGCGTAACAACTTGGTAAAAATTACCGAAAATGTCGGCACACTAAAATCGGCTGCTGAAAAGTTATCGGACTTGTTGCTCACCTAAAGGTGTCAATCTGTTGACAACACCCCTTTGTGTTCGCCAAAGATTGCAGCAATGGATCGGCGGTTCTTATATGAAAAATCAACAGGAGATACGCATATGATGCGCACCCGTGCAGCAGTTGCAGTCGCAGCAGGTCAGCCACTTCAAGTTATGGAAGTGAACCTTGACGGTCCACATGCAGGCGAAGTTTTGGTTGAAATCAAAGCGACAGGCCTATGCCACACAGATGAATTTACCCGTTCAGGCGATGATCCAGAAGGTATCTTCCCAGCGATTTTGGGCCATGAGGGCGCAGGCGTTGTAATCGAAATCGGTGAAGGCGTAACATCATTGGAAGTGGGCGATCACGTGATCCCGCTTTACACACCAGAATGTCGCGAATGCGAATATTGCTTGAACCCTAAAACCAACCTTTGCCAAAAAGTGCGTAGCACACAAGGCCAAGGCTTGTTGCCAGACGGTTCCACACGCTTTTCTATGTTGGATGGCACACCGATCCACCACTATATGGGTTGTTCCACTTTCGCGAACCACACAGTTGTTCCAGAGATCGCATTGGCGAAGGTCCGTAAAGATGCGCCATTCGACAAAATCTGCTACATCGGGTGTGGTGTAACTACGGGCATTGGCGCTGTTATCAACACGGCCAAAGTTGAAATTGGTTCAACGGCTATCGTCTTTGGTCTGGGCGGCATCGGCTTGAACGTTCTTCAAGGCTTGCGTCTTGCGGGGGCGGATCAAATCGTTGGTGTGGATCTGAATGAAGGCCGTATTGAGATGGGCGAACGTTTCGGCATGACTCATTTTGTGAACCCATCTAAAATTGAGGGCGATCTGGTTGAGCATCTTGTTGAACTAACGGGCGGTGGTGCAGATTACACGTTTGATGCAACTGGCAACGTAGGCGTCATGCGTACTGCCCTAGAGGCGTCACACAAAGGTTGGGGTGAGAGCATCATCATCGGCGTGGCACCAGCAGGCGCTGAAATCTCAACACGCCCGTTTCAATTGGTCACCGGTCGTACATGGCGCGGAACTGCGTTTGGTGGGGCCAAAGGCCGTACAGATGTTCCAAAAATTGTTGATTGGTATATGAATGGCAAGATCGAGATCGACCCCATGATCACGCACAAGCTGACACTTGATCAAATCAATGAGGGCTTTGAATTGATGCATGCTGGTAAGTCTATCCGCGCAGTTGTTGAATTCTAAATTAAGCTGATTTTTATAAAGGTTAGCGCTGAAAACAGGGTTAACAATTCGTGAATTGCATTTGCCTTGGATGAGGTGAGCAAACTGTGAAGTTCGCGGGTTGAATTGCACAGTTTTGCGTTTGTGGCAGCTGTTTTGGCTGTCTTGGGATTTGGGCAATGTTCAGAACATTTTGCTAACTGTGCAGTTTGTAGTGAATATTGAGACGCACGCTCAATTAACTAGTTCTCGGGACGCCACTGCGGAGTGGTTTATTTTGCTTGGATGCATATATCTCAAATAACCCAATTAAGAGGCACCTTGCGATGAAAGTAACCGTTAACGGCACCCAGCACGACATCGACATTGAGCCTGATATGCCCCTTCTTTGGGTGCTGCGCGACGAACTAGGGATCACAGGTCCTAAGTACGGTTGCGGCATTGCCCAGTGCGGTGCTTGCACCGTTCATATGAACGGCGAAGCTGTCAAAGCCTGTCAAGTTGCTGCAGAAGATATTGATGGAGAAGTCGTTACAATTGAGGGGCTTGGTACACCTGATGCGATGCACGCTGTGCAATCTGCATGGGTCGAACATCAAGTTGCACAATGTGGTTACTGTCAGTCCGGTCAGATGATGGCGGCGGCTGCATTTGTGCTGGAAACACCAGCACCCACTGACGATGAAATTGACGACGCAATGAGCAGCAACCTTTGCCGTTGTGGCACTTACCCCCGTATCCGCGCCGCAGTGAAAACAGCTGCCAAAAACCTAAGCGAGGCCTAAGTCCATGGGAAAGCTTAAAACAATCTTTCGCCGTACATTTTTAATTGGTTCCGTCGCCATTGTCAGCGGTGTTGCATTTGGCGTTTACCGCTACAAAACGCCTTATGCGAACCCGTTGCTAAATGACCTGGCAGATGGCGAAGCTGCGCTGACAGCATATGTGAAAATTGATGCGTCTGGCATCATGCTAATTACGCCACGCGCTGACAGCGGACAGGGGGCGTATTCAGTCCAAGCTATTCTTATCGCGGAAGAACTAGACGTTGAATTGGATCAGATCAATGTTGATCCGGGCATGCCTGACAAGGCTTATTATAACACAGCTTTTGGCGACGGCGGGGCACCTTTTGCTGCGACCGACGATGGATTCGCGGCGAAATCAACGCGTACCGTAATAAATTCATTGATGAAATTCCTTGGCATGCAGGTCACGGGGGGCTCAACTACCGTGCCAGATTCATATGAAAAACTACGTGTTGTTGGCGCTGTCGCTCGTGAAACGCTGAAAGCTGCGGCGGCTGAAAAGACAGGCATTGCCGTTGCCGATCTGACGACACAAGCCGGCAAGGTTATCACACCTGATGGCACTGAAATCCGCTATGAGGACTTGGCCGCGATTGCAGCAACGCTAGACCCAGTAGAAGACGTGACATTGCGCGACCCAAGCATATGGCGTATTTTGGGAAAACAACACCAACGCTATGATACAATTTCGAAATCTACAGGCACTCAAGCCTATGGTATCGATTTCAAACGCGACGGTATGGTGCACGCAATGGTGCGCACAAACCCACGTCGTGGCGGTAAAATGGTCAGCTTTGATGACACTGAAGCGAAAGCGATGCGCGGCGTTCAAAAGGTGCTCCCGATCACGGGCGGCATTGCCGTTGTGGCGGATAACACATGGCGTGCGATTCAAGCCGCGAATGCTGTTGAAATCGAGTGGGGATCCGCGCCGTATCCTGCCGAAATGAATGCGCATTGGCAGGCACTGTCCGATAGTTTCAACGAGGATCAACAAGACAGCCGCCAACGCGATGACGGCGATGTCGTTGCTGCGATGGATGGGGCAGATGTGATCGAGGCCGAGTACCGCGCGCCCTATCTGGCCCACGCACCGCTTGAGCCTATCAGTGCCGTTGTTGAAGTGTCTGCGGATCGTGTGGACGTATGGACAGGTACGCAAATTCCACGTTTCGTTCAGACCAATGTGTCAAAGATGACAGGCGTCGATTTTGATGATGTGCACGTGCATGTTTTGATGATGGGAGGCAGCTTTGGCCATCGCCTTGAAGACCGTGTTGTTAAAGAAGCCATCGAAATTGCAATGCAAATGCCGGGTGTTCCGGTCAAGCTGACCTATTCACGTGAAGAAGATATGGCGCACAACGACACCCGCCAAATCGCTATGGCACGCGGGCGCGGCACTGTTAAAAATGGTCAAGTCGAAACGATGGACTTGGGCATCGCGATGCCGTCCGTGGTAGCCAGTCAAATGGGCCGTCAGGGTCTGTCCCTTCCAGGCCCAGATACGCAGATTGTTGCGGGTGCATGGGAACAACCGCTGAGCATCCCCAACTACCGTATCACCGGTTATCGCGCGCCAGAGTTGGCACCGATCTCAAGCTGGCGTTCCGTTGGGGCCTCCACAAACGGATTTTTCCACGATGTGTTCTTGGACGAGCTGATCCATGCAGCTGGTGCTGACCCTATGGAAGAACGCTTGCGTCTGTGCTGGCATGAACCATCGCGTAAGGTACTGGAAAAGGTTGCTGAAATATCCAATTGGGGTGCGCCTTTGGCACCCAACAAAGGGCGTGGTGTTGGTTTCTGCATGTCCTTTGGTGTGGCCGTGGCTGAGGTTGTTGAGGTGACCAATACTGAGGAAGGCATAAAGCTAGACAACGTTTGGGTTGCGGCAGAGGTTGGTAAAGTTATCGACCCGAACATGTTTGAAAACATGGTTCAGGGCGGTGTTAACTGGGCCTTGGGGCATGCTATCATGTCTGAGATTACCTATTCCGATGGTATGACTGAACAAGAGAACTTTGATACGTTTGAATCCTTGCGCATGTATCAATCGCCAAAGATTGAGGTCGCAGGTTTAGAAAACGGCGACCACGTGCGTGGCATGGGCGAACCCATGGTTCCACCAGCTGCTGCTGCATTGTCTAATGCGATCTTTGCGGCGACCGGCCAACGTATTCGCGAAATGCCGATGAACAAGTTTATCGACTTCGTATAAAAAACCGCGGTGGCCTTGTTGGGATAGGGCCACTGCGTTGCATGATCCAAGAACGACTTGTTATGGGCGTAAAATCACTTGACGCTTGGTCCAAATCATCGTCGTTTGACGCATGGAAATTTTTCAAAACACCCCCCGCAAACATGTATCTGGCTTGGACGATGTTCCAATCCCAAGCGTCGATCACCAATCCGTTGCAGACCTGATCCAACGTTGCCCTGAGGCAGCAGAAACACCGCTGCATGATGTGGCCAGTTTGGCCAATGATTTAGGCGTTGCATCCGTTTGGGTCAAGGACGAGCGCAATCGCATGGGGCTGGGCAGTTTTAAGGCATTGGGTGCAGCATATGTGATCGCACATGATGCCAAGGCAGGACGGGCAAAAGGCCGTACATATGTGACAGCAAGCGCTGGCAATCATGGTATGTCGGTCGCGGCGGGGGCTTCGGCCTTTGGGGCATCTGCCGTAGTCTATATTGCGGAATCGGTGCCTGAAGTTTTTGCTGATCGTTTACGCGGCTTGGGTGCGCAGGTTGTGCGCGAAGGTGCTATCTATGAGGACAGCATGGCGGCTGCGTTGAAGGCAGCCAATGACAATTGCTGGGATATTCTGTCGGACACGTCATGGCCAGGGTATTACGAGCGCCCACATCGTTTGATGGAGGGCTATTTGATGCTCATGCGCGAGGCGATTGCGCAGGTGCCAGAGGTTCCCACCCATATCTTTTTGCAAGCAGGTGTGGGCGGTTTGGCCGGATCATGTGCTGCCCTGGCACGTGACGCGTGGGGGGCTGAACCAACAATTGTGGTTGTTGAACCTGAGTTGGCACCAGCCTTGGTGGCCTCTGTTAAGGCAGGTAAATTTGTGACTGCGAAAGGTCCAGTTTCAAACATGGGTCGGTTGGATTGTAAGGAACCATCGTTGATCGCGCTTAAAGGGTTGGCGCGTGACGCGGATGTGTTCATCACGTTGACCGAGGATGAGGGCACTGTGGGCGCGGATTTGGCACAGGCGCATGGATACCCATCCAGTACGTCAGGAGCCGCTGGTTTGGCAGGTCTGATCTCAACGAAGGAAGCTTTAGCCATCGGTAATGATGCGCTTGTGCTTTGTATTCTTAGCGAAGGTCCCGCATGAGCGCGGCCCCACAACGTGGATTTGGCGAGGCCGAATATCGTCATCGTTTGAGCCGTGCACAAACGATGATGGCGAAAGCAGGCTTAGCTTGTTTGTTGCTAAGCACTGAACCCGAAGTGCGTTATTTCACGGGTTATTTGACCCGTTTTTGGGAAAGCCCGGCGCGTCCGTGGTTTTTGATTGTCCCTGCGGTTGGCGATCCGATTGCTGTGATCCCATCCATTGGCGTGGCTTTGATGTCGCGCAGTTGGATCAAGGATATCCGCAGCTGGCGGTCCCCTGATTTGCAAGATGATGGCGTCAGCTTGCTACGCGATGCTTTGTGCGAAGTGGCAGGGACTGATGGAAAAATTGGTGTGCCGAGCGGGTTAGAAACCCATGTGCGTATGCCTATGCACAGCTGGAACGCGCTACAACAGGGCCTTTCGATTGTGGACGATGCCGAAATCGTGGTGCGTTTGCGCAAGATCAAATCACAGGCTGAAATTGCCAAAATTGCGCAGGCAGGTGCAATTGCAAACCTTGCCTTTGCGCGTGTGCCTGAAATTGCGCAGGCAGGTGTGCCGTTGGAAAAGGTGTTCCGTCATTTTCAAATGTTACTGCTAGAGGAAGGGGCCGATTGGGTGCCTTATCTGGCAGGAGCGGCGGGTCAGGACGGGTATTACGACGTGATTTCTCCTGCGACTGATGCGCCATTGGTGCAGGGCGATATCCTGATGTTGGATACTGGCGCTGTATGGGACGGATACTTCTGTGATTTCGATCGCAACTTTGCGGTTGGGGCACCGTCTGCTATTGCCCAGTCGGGCCATAGCAGTTTGATTGAGGCTGTTGATGCTGGGATGGCAGCTGCAAAACCTGGTGCGATGATGTGTGATTTGTTCCATGCAATGGCAGGGGTGGTGGCTGGTGACAGTGACGCCGTGGCGAATGCAGGGCGTTTGGGCCACGGGTTGGGGATGCAGCTGACAGAGTGGCCGTCGATCATCCCTACGGACCTAACAGTGTTGGAAACAGGTATGGTCCTGACACTTGAGCCATCGGTGGAGACCGTTGATGGGCGTATCATGGTACATGAAGAAAACATCGCAATCACCGAAACGGGTGCGGTGTTCTTGAACGCGCGTTCAGGACGTTCTTTGGTCAGCGTATGAGTGTTTACAGCTACACTCTAGCCGCCAATGATGCACCGCCCATCGGGTTGATCGTGTTGCAAACCGACGAGACCATTGAACGCGATATGCGCCGTCTGTTGGGTGATGCGCCGCTGTACGTGACGCGGGTACCCAGTGCGCCGGTGGTGACCTCTGAAACGTTGCAGCAGATGGCCAATGAGATATCGGGGGCGGCATCATTGCTGCCACAAGCGGCTGAATTCAGCGCGATTGGTTATGGTTGTACCTCTGGAACCGCGCAGATTGGCCCCAATCAAATCGCTGATTTGGTCAAGGCAGGGACTGCGACACAAGGCGTGACAGAGCCTGTCAGCGCATTGATCGCAGCCTGCAATCATCTGGGTATTAAACGATTGGCATTTTTGTCGCCTTATATCGCTGAGGTATCGGGGCGTCTGCGTAACGTATTGGCGGATGCCGATGTTCAAACGCCTGTTTTTGGCAGCTTTGCCGAAGAGGTTGAGGAAAAGGTTGTGCGTATTGATGGGCCATCCATCATTAATGCAGCGCGCGATTTATGTGCAGATGCGCAGGTGGACGGGTTGTTTTTGTCCTGTACGAATTTGCGGACATTGGATGTGGTTGCGCCGCTTGAGGCTGAACTGGATATACCTGTGCTCAGCAGCAATTTGGTTCTTGGCTGGCACATGGCGCAACTTGCCGGGATGCCGTTTTCGGGGTTGGGTAGATTGCGCTAGGGCTCAATCAGGTCCCTGAAGAACTCCAAATCTTCAATGCGGTTTAGGGCCAGGCGCTCAAGACAGATGTATTGAATGAGCGGCTGGATTGAGCCACCGCGCGCAATTGTGATTTCGGCCAGACATGCCTGATCGCGGCACTTGATCCAAGTGCGCTGCGCTGTGTGCAACATCCTCGCTCGGGATTTCATCATTTTCTAGGCGACTATTGCGATTTTTGGCGTCGCGAATTGCGATTTTCCATGTGTGGTTAAGCAATGCATCTGCAGAGGCATAGGCGCTTGAGGCGCAGTCATTCATGTCCATCTGCGTTTGGGGTGCTGAGCAGTCGGGTGATTGCGCAAAACCTGCAACCGGTAGAAGGGCGGTGACTACAGCCAAGATGAGGGTTTTCATAAAGTGTTTGCATTTAGCTTGTATGACAGGGTTGTGTTGCCATTGTACTGTGATCATCTGCGAATTTTGTAAACATTAGAAATTATAATCTGTACCTTAGCATCTTGACCCCCCCAGGGCTTTGACGTAGATCGTGTTGTGGCGCGGGTATGGTGAAATGGTATCATAAGAGCCTTCCAAGCTTAAGGCGCGGGTTCGATTCCCGCTACCCGCTCCAACCGCTAATTTTCATATGAATACAAATATTTACTTGAAATTGTGGGCACTGTTTATGTACAATTATTACACATATGATTTGAGGAACTGCGCTGGGCATTAAAAGAACCCGACCCCTATCTTAAGAAGCTGAGCCAGTTGAATTCTTCTTGCTGCCCTTAACCCTGCTGTTAATTGGGTGAGCTTGGACAACTTTGGTCCATCAGCAGTTGTCGTGCATTGACCATTAGCACCTGTAGGTCTGAAAGCTGAGTGAGGTGGATCATCATGAAAATGAACCACATTTTCTTCGTGTACCTAGGCTGGGAGGCAGGGATATACTAACGACGATGATCGCAAGTGACTAAGCTGTGGACTAGGATATCGTATCCCCAGTCTCTCTACGGTCTATCCAGAGCTACTCATGTGGGAACTGATCTTATATCTTCTTCTAGTGATCCCTATTGAGCCTCCCCCTTTGAAGTGGTCCGCCCCTATAGTTAGGAACGGAGGACCAGAGATGGCTATTAAGAGACCCAGGTCCGAAGAAATTGTTGTGAAGTTACGGCAGGTTGAAGTTCTAATGGGACAAGGTATGCCCCGGATTGACGCGATCCGTCAAATCAGTGTGACTGAACAAACCTAATACCGTTGGAAGAGGAAGTACGGTGGATTGGGCACAGAACAACTCAAGGAACTGAAGTGGTTACAGAAAGAGAACGAGGGTCTTCGCCGAGCAGTATAGGACCTTACGCTGGACAAGCTGATCCTAAAGGAGGCTGCATCGGGAAACTTCTGAGCCCTTCGCGCCACCGTGCCTGCATTGACGCTTCTGAGGTGCCATATTTGGGAATCAGGTTCCCACAAAAACTCACTCCACATAACGCGCGGTTAATTGTATCCAACACTTGTTCGTACCTATCTAAAGCGCCCTGTGCACGACCCAGGGAGTTAACCGGACATTGAGGCTACTTGATTAGAACGGCTTTGTTGAAACAAAGGTTCAAGATCACTTCAGGTTGGAAACCTCCATCCAAGGGTCAACTTGTTCAAGCCTTTCTGACAATACGAATTATGAATATGCCTGAAATAATCTGGGATAGTCTCTGTCCCTTTTACGGGTGCAAATTGCGGGAGCTTTGGTATTTTGGACATAGATAATTTCCAGGTTAAGCTTACTTTTAAGGACGCCAAGTGCGATGATGCATTGGTTACAGGGTTTGTGGTTGAGGAGCGCTTATCACAAGTACCTCTCTATCAAGTTACTATTGAGGATTTGAAAACTGACCTGAGCGATTTCATCGGTCAGGAAGCTGTTTTGTCATTTCCGCAACAAGATTATTATATCTCAGAGCAGCCGCGCACATTCTCTGGCATAGTTACGGATGTGGAACGCCAAGTGGCAGCACAAGGCGACACCGCTGTCGCGCTGACCTTGCAACCAATGCTGGCGGTTCTTAGGCTGAGCAAACACAGCGCACTTTATCAAAAACAGACAGCGCTGGATATCTTAAAGGATGTCCTAACCCGTAATGGGCTGAAACAATTGAAAATCTCCGCTAAAGCGGGGGTAAAGAGAGACACAACCATTCAGTATAACGAAAACGATCTAAGCTTTTGCGAACGTCTGCTAGCCGAAGAAGGGCACACTTATTTTTTTGGTGACGATAAGTCACTGGACACGCTTGTGATTCATGACACGGCACGGCCTTTTCCCTCCGTCGGTCCGGTAGTTAAGCTGACCGATGCGCAACTCTCGGACGTCTCACGCCAGCAGGTACAGACACTTAGCGCACATCACAGCCTACAAGCGGGCAAGGTGTCGCTCGTTAGCTATGATTCTTCAAGGGCGGCTCAGGAAAAGGCAGGCCCTAAGCCATCTTCGGCCTTAAAACTGAAGGTTAAGCCTAACATTACCGAATACCGCGCGGTACCTGTCGGTGATCTCAGTAAACAAGAACTGACACGCGCCGTTGGTGCCTGTGAAGCCGCGGCAATGTCACTGCATGGCACGTGCGAATACCCCGCCATGCAGTTGGGTCAAGAACTGAACATTGCTAGTGAGGCCCACAAGGGGATCGCAGGATGCTACATTGTGACCGCATTCACATATACACCTGCACGTGGCAATGGGTTGTCCTGTGGATTTGAAGCAGCTCCAATTGATCATCTACCTGTGCCCAAGCGCCTGCCAAAGCCAGAGATTGCTGGCGTACACAACGCACTGGTTGTAGGGGGTGACGCTGGGACGGTCGCGTGTGACGCACAGGCGCGCGTGCAAGTAAAATTTTTCTGGGACACAAGTGGCAATAGTGACAAGACCAGCGGTTTTATTCGTGTGGCAGAACCCTTTGCTGGAAAAGGCTATGGCGCGCAGTTTATTCCACGTGTCGGGCACGAGGTTTTGGTGTCTTTTCTTCACGGTGATCCTGATGCGCCGGTGATCATAGGCCAGATTTACAACGAAAAGAACAAGCCACCTTTCGCCACTGCCAATAGCACCAAGTCTGGCATTCGCAGCCAGTTGAAAGGTGAAGCAAATGAGCTGGAGTTTGATGACAAAGATGGAGCTGAGGTGGTAGCATTACGTGCAGCCAAGGACTTTGAATTAATAGTCAATCAGAATGCCGTTGAAAAAATCACCAAACTGCAAACTATATGGGTGGGCGAAACGTCAAAAGTAACGATTGACAACGACCAGGTGGTTGAAGTTGCCAAAACTGCAAAATTCAAAGCAGACGAACGCAAAGCAGATATAGCTAAGGGCGAGACGGTGAATGCCAAAACCATTACCCTTTCTGCCGACAGTAAAATCATACTGCAGGTGGGCTCTTCAAAAATAGAACTGACAAGTTCTGGAATTAAGATTTCAGCCACAAAAGTTGATATTGAAGGTAAATCTGGCGTAACTGCAAAAAGTAATGGCACGGTAGCTGTGAGTGGTACGTCGGCCAAGATAGAGGCCAAAGCTAAGCTGGATGTCAAAGGTGCAATGGTGAATGTGACAGGCCAAGCCCAGACCAAAATTTCAGGCGCTATGGCCGAGGTGTCTGGCTCGGGCATGCTGACCCTCAAGGGTGGAATTACAATGATAAACTAAGGGGCATAAATGTTGCGCAAGATACCTTTTGAAACCAGTGAAGAAATCTTCAATCGCTTTGATTTGAGTGAAGAAAGTGCAGCGGTAGTGGCACCTGATATGGCACCCTATGCTGTGATTGAGGCACTTGATAAGGCCAGTGCATTGCCTGACCTTGTCAACTTCATTAGTCATGCTCTGCCGCCTCGCGAAGGTATCTGTTGGGCGTTGGCCGTCACTAGTGATCTAAATCCAAATTTACGCGGCGGTGTTACTGACTTAGTCAGTGCATGGGTGCGTGAGCCTCAAGAAGGGACACGGCAGAAATTAATGAAACGTATGGACGGGATGAAGAGCGACTCACCTTTGTATTGGCTCAGCGCCGCTGTGGCCTGGAATGGATCAGGTGGCATTGGTGCAGCAGAAGGGCCGGTTGTCCTGCCGCCAGCCTGGCTGCACGCCAAAGCGCTACTTGGAGCGATCGCGCTACAAATGGGGCAGGATGAGACAGAAGTTGACCGCGCCCGCGCGGCGTCTCTTATTCGTGGTATCGAAGTCGCCAATGGTGGTTGGCCAACTGTTTCTGAAAACACTGGATAAGGAAGAAATTCATGCCTGGTCCGCCTGCGGCGCGTATAACAGATATGCATATCTGCCCGATGGTCACTGTGGCAGGTCCTGTACCAATTCCACACATTGGTGGCCCGATATTACCTCCGGGCTGTCCAACGGTATTGATTGGCAAATTGCCAGCAGCAGTGGTGGGTGGAATGGCCGTCTGTATTGGCCCACCCGATGCAATTGCTAAGGGCAGCGCAACTGTTTTAGCGGGAGGCATGCCGCTGGCACGTGTTGGTGACAACTGCGGTCATGGTGGATCTATTGTGCTCGGGTGCTTTACAGTTTTGGTTGGTGGTTAGGCACATTGAATAAAAACCCATAGCAAGGGCTATCGTATGTAATAAGCATACGCGCGAAGAAATTAGTTTTTAGCTAGATTACTATCTGATAAGATGCGGCGCCTGGCTGGGTTTGGTAATTCTATCCTGGTATGATTATTAGAAGTGCTACCAACAGCTACTATACATTACTGATCTATCAGGGATGGCGATGTTGCTGAAGTGAATCTCAAACATCTATTTATCTGATGCATTCCCAATATATTGTTAATCACCGTAGTTTCGTCCTGGCAGGCACTATGTTCATTATAATTTTTTTTTTGGATATGAACTACTGCTTTGGCTAGAATGCCATCTCGAACAAGTTTCTAACTTGATAACTTTGCATTAACTGCCGAGCCAAACAGAGGTTGAAAGCAATATCCCTGCAAAGAAAATATTATAAAGTTTCAGTTTATTATCCTCTAAAAGATTTTTCAATTTTCGCTAACGTCAAAACCGGTCGGTTTATAAAGCTAAATTGTAATTATCATCGATAAAATACCAATCCAATTCGTAATGATGGCCATATTTGGGAATCAAGTTCCCACTAATACTAACTCTACATAAGGCTCGGTTAATTGTACAAAGGGTCTTTACAGAAGTTTAGTCGTGAGATCCTGTCTAATGCCCACTTTACCACAAACTAGTACTTTTGGTTTAAAGCTTCGAACATTTTTCGATATTTGCAAGTATGGAGTAGTCAAAAGGTTAGATATGCCCGTCGAGCTGTTAAATGTTCCGAAAATCATGTCCTTTTCCAATGAAGAAATTAAAAAAAGTGACTTTTAGTCTCAATACTCCCGTTGCTGGTGACGCTCCATTTGGTGGCTATCTTAAGGATGATAAGACAACCTATCGCGGTCTTCGCAACGCGTTTAATGCGGCCCAAGCTTCTTTTCGAAGTCTTTGCGAAACACCAGAGTCCATGGCTAACAGGGATTTACAAGGAGTTAACGCCGCCGCATGGAACAGCCTGCGTGAGAGTTGCGAATATACTCTAGTAGAGACATCCAAAGATCTAGAAGTGATTTGTTGGTGGGTCGCGTCAATGTTGCACGGCGACACTCCACTCGAAAATGCATCAAGTGCGATGCAAGCGCTTGCTGAGTATGCGAGCAGCGATCTCGATCATTTGCAGCCAATCTTGCCAGAGACAAAACTTAAAGGCGAAACATCGGAGGCCAAAGCCGCCGAAATTGCAGAGTTAAAGTTGCGGCCCTTTGTGCAGTTATTCGGTGAAAGCGATGCTAGTGGGCTGCTTTATATGCCTATGAGCAACACCCCCCTGATTGGTGAGATTACTTATGGTCAGTTTGTGTTGGCTCACAAAAACACTGGTCCGGCCGAGCTACAGGCAGAAACCGCAGCGTTGGTCACCGTAGAATCAAGTGCGCTCACATCGAAGATCAAAAGTTTACAAGACTTGATTGTTGCGATTGATGCGCTCGATAAGGCACTTAAAGCCTATGCGCAGCAGCATAAGCAACCTCAGGTGGTTCTCAGTTATACCAAACGCCTTGTGGTTGATATGTTGCGGGCTTTGGAAGTCTTAGTCGAGGGGCTTGGCTTTGCTTGGCCAGGCGCTGGGGAGACTGCCGAAGCTGCGCTAGACGAGGACAGCGGCGTAGTCGTAGATGTTCCAGATGCTGGATTAAGCGTTGTTGGTGGATCAGCGACTACCGGCTTCAGCCCACAGGCAAGCGTCAACAACCGGACGGAAGCCTTGCAAGCAGTCGCCGCACTTGCAACCCATTTTCGGAAGACCGAACCACATTCGCCAATTTGCCTGCTGTTAGATCGCGCTGTTCGTTGGGGACAACTCGATGCTGGTGAATTGTTCCGTGAAATTTTGACTGATGGCAGCACAGGCATGGGGCAAATGGCATTACTGACAGGTCTTGAAAGCCAAGGCTTTTCTGACGTTTTTGGCAAACGTGGAGCGCTTCCCGCAGGTGGGATTGAACATCCAACGCTGGACAATTACGCGGCTGCCATTCCAGTGCCTGACATCAAATCGGTGGCACCGCAAAGTTTATCCGCGCCCGTTACAACGGCTGCCCAAAATACAGAACAACCCATTTTTTCTGAATCTGAAAATTTCCATGCAGATACTGAACATCCCCCCCCCTTGGTCGCCGACCAAACGGAACCCGAACAAGATCTGCCAATCGCAAACTTTGAATGGTAGCCCCACTGACTGAAACTCTTTCGTAAAAAAATAGGAAAATTAAGAATGGCTAACACGTATATGCGTATCGACAAGATTGATGATTTTAAAGGTATGGCCTCCATTAAAGAGGTTGGTGGCAAAAAAGGTCTCTTTCCAATCAACTCCTTTAACTATGGTTTTTCCCGTTCAATCAATGTTGATGTTGGCGCGGCAGGCGATGCAGAAACAGGGTTACCATCCCTGAGTGATATCTCGGTGAGCCGCCCTGACGACGGCGCATCTGCTGTGTTGCAGACCCTGTTCTTTGCGCCGGGAAAAGTTGGTAAAACTATTGAATTAGTGTCCACACGCACGGCAACCGACGGCAAAGGCCTGCAGCCGACCCAAGTCATAACACTCGAAGAAGCGCGCATTTCGAGCTATGCTGCCGGTGATGGCTCCTGTTCCATTAGCATCGCCTACACTTCCATTTCAATTGCCCATTATTTTGAGGGTACTGGTGGCAATGTAGAAAAATCAGACACTGTAAAATTTAATCTTAAAGATGGTCAACTTGCATCGGGCAATCAAGACGCAATGAAGTAATTCGAACTGTAATAGGAAAACACACATGGCACTGAACGCACAACAAAAACGCGTCAGCAAAAATCGCGTCAGCATCACTTTTGATGTTGAAGACGGTGGCGCTGTCCAACAGAAAGAACTGGCTTTTGTCACTGGAATGATAGGTGGATACTCTGGTGATCGCACGGACAAAGAGCAACTTGAGGATCGCACTTTTTACGAGGTCACCAAAGATAATTTCAACGAAGTTATGACTCGAGTTGGTCCTGAGCTTACTTATGTCGTGCCCAATAAGGTAGAAAATGACGACTCCGAGTTTGAAGTCAGCCTTGATTTCAAGTCGATGAAGGACTTTGAACCTGATGCTATTGTGAACAAGGTTGAGCCACTGCGTAGTCTCGCAGAGACCCGTGAAAAACTGATGTCATTGGTGGCCAAAGCGGATCGCTCACGCGACTTGGAAAAGGTGCTCAAGGAAATCCTACAGGATGCCGACATGGTTAAGGCGCTTGGCGATGAGCTTGGTGTATCTGCAAATAATGGAGGTGAGGGCTAATGTCTGAATTAGAAACTAGTGCAACAGGCACAACAGGCGCAGAAGCTAAAGAAGTCAGCCTTCTGGATCGTGCGCTTGAAGCGACTGCACAAACTCCAGAAGATACAACCAAAGAGCTCTTGTCAGTCTTGGCATCACAAGCAATGGAAGGCTCTTTGACGTGGGACCAAAATGTTGGGGTCACTATCCGCAAGGCTGTTGTGGAGATTGATAAGTTGATGTCACAGCAAATGTCCGCAATTATGCAGAATGAAAAGTTCCGTACTTTGGAAGGTAGCTGGCGCGGACTTCAGAAAGTTGTGCGTGAAACGGAGCTGGGATCGAGCCAGAAGATCCGTCTCGTAGACTACAACAAAGAAGAACTACTTGAGCAATTTGAAGATGCGCCTGCTGTCGATCGCAGCCCGCTTTTTGAAGCTCTATACCAGAACGAATTTGGTACTGCCGGTGGTGAACCTTATGGTGTGCTGATCGGGGATTACTTCTTTGGTTACGGTGACGAGGATGTGGCATTGCTGACATATTTGGCAGAAACGGCTGCCGCCTGTCATGCGCCCTTTGTGGCAGCAACTGGGGCTGAAATGTTTGAGTATAAAAGTTTCGAATCTTTTGCTGAGGGTCGCCCTGTGGCTGCTGGATTTGACTCACCGACCTATGCCGCTTGGAACGGTTTCCGTGACAGCGACGATAGTCGCTATGTTACGCTGACTTTGCCTGCAACACTGGCCCGCCTTCCTTACGGCCAAAATGGCGGTTCGGCCAAGACGTTTGATTATAAAGAGTTGGCCACTGACGCTGACGGTAATCAGCGCCCTACCAAAAACTCCCAGCTTGTTTGGTCAAATGCTGCGTATGAAACTGCGCTAAAAATGAACGATGCCTTCACAGCTTATGGCTGGTGTACTGCCATTCGCGGGCTTGAGAATGGTGGAAAGGTGACGCAACTGCCTAACTTAACGTTTAAATCTGATGCTGGTGACGTGCAGCAGCAATGCCCAACTGAAGTAAACTTAACTGACGAGCGCGAAAAAGAACTCTCAGATCTCGGTTTCTTACCGCTGGTTCACTACAAAAAAACCAGTCATGCTGTCTTTATCGGTAGCCAGACAGCACAGCGTCCCAAAACTTATGTAGACCCAGACGCAACATCAAATGCAGCGATTTCTGCTCGCCTGCCTTATGTAATGGCAAGCAGCCGTATCGCGCATTACCTCAAGGTAATGGGCCGTGACATGCTTGGGTCTAACCTTGAAGCGGGTGACGTGCAAAAGGATCTACAATCCTGGATAGACCAGTACACCAATGCTGGTGCAATGGGGAATGACGAGCGTTCGCGCACGCCACTGGCTGAAAGTCGAATTGACGTTATCGAACAGCCTGGCAAACCTGGCGCGTATTCGGCAGTGGCTTACCTGCGTCCTTGGCTACAGTTGGAAGAACTGTCTACCTCCGTGCGTATGGTTACAAAAATACCAGGTTAATGCAAAACATGCCTCGATCCATGGAAAATAATGTGTCCCCCCCGCCTTCCGTTTATGGCTTGGGGGGGGATGACACAGAAGCGTTTAATCGCCTAAAGGCGCGTTTCCTATCTGTTGCACAGCTGTCTTCAACGTTGCGCATTCTCGTCCTGGATATTGAAGATCGTCTCAATGCGCAGATAAATTCTATTATAGAAGACGAAAAGTTTCAAACTCTTGAGGCGCGCTGGATGGGCCTTGCGAGCGTGGTATGGGCCAAGGACCATGCCGCCAACGTAAAAGTAAAACTCCTTGATTTAAGCTGGCAAGAGCTTGAGCACGATTTGAATTACACTAGCGAAATACGCACATCATTGCTGTTCATGCGCATTGGTATGCAAGAGCTGGACACCTTGGGCGGCGAACCATTTGGGATCCTGATGATTGACCATGAATTGTCGATGAGCCTTGAGACGGATTTTGACGAGCTATACACTGCGCAGCTACTGTGTAGGCTCGGTGAAACCTGTATGTGTCCTATCGTGATGGGTGCAGGTACTGCATTTTTTGGTGAGAGTGATGCGGCCTGGTACACCGATATGCGACGTGTCACGAGTGTGCTTGGTAGTGGAGAATACGCTACTTGGCAGCGGTTGCGGGCCTTGCCCAATGCGCAGTATCTGGGACTTGCCATGCCGCGCACGCAACTACGTGGTCGCTATGTAGACCGCGACATCGGCTTTTTATTTAATCAGACACCCGCTGTAAGCGAAGGGCTTTGGGGATCTGCCGGATTTGACTTTATTCGTACCACCATTTTAGAATATCAGCGCTGTGGCTGGTTTGGATTTTTGAAATTAGTGGTTGGTGAACCTGGTACAGGCGCGGTACTAGCACCTACGCTTCATCCACTGCCAGAAGGCACCGCACGCTACGCACGCGCACGTGTTCGTCTAACTCGAAATATCGCTCATTGCTATGCTGAAAATGGTTTCATCCCATTGGCGGAAAGTACGAAATCTAACGTGCTTTACTTTGTTGGCAATAACTCGGTAGCGAATTGCCACAATTCGACGTCCAAAGAGATTACAGCCCAGCTGCAATCAGTAATGATTGGCTGCCGCATGGTGCACTACATCAAAATACAGATCCGGCATTTGATCGGCCAGTTGCAGACTGCGGCAGAGTGTCAGGCAGTCGTGAACAACTGGCTCGAAGATTATGTATCCACTTCCAGCGGATCTCTAGATCAGCAGGCTAGGTACCCACTGCGCGCGGCTAAAGTCAAGATTTCAGAGGACAAAGCAAACAGCGTAAGGTTTCAATGCGAAATAACCATTCAACCGCAGTATCAGATTGATCATGTTCTGGGTCAAATCACGCTGAAAACAGAATTTGACGCCAGTCGGCTGAAGAAGTCTACATAAAATGTCTTTTGCCACTGCATTCCTGAAGCAAAGCGCATCAGCAACTGTTGAACAGAGGATTGCAATGCAAATTGAGATGTTATTGCAATCCATCTCTCCGGAACGGTTGGCCGGGTCCGCGCTATCGCATGTAAAGGCCTCAAATCTCTGCTTTGGATTACCTATGAACTGGGCTGTGGCTGGCGGCGCGCGCGACACAATGATCCGACAGGAGTTGCAACAGCGCCTTAAGAGATTTGAACCGCGTATTAACTTGCTGAGCGAGATCGAAATCCAGTCCGATGAACAGAACAACTCTATTTCGTTCTATATTGTAGCAACTGTAGCAACTGAGAGCGGCAGCAAAAAAATTGCCTTTGAAAAGACTATTTCGCGGATGGATCACAATGTCCGGCAAGGGTCATAGTAATGGATGATATCCTACAATATTACGAGACAGAGTTGGACTACATGCGTCGAGCTTTTTCGGAATTTGAGACAACTCACCCTCAAAAAGCTCATGCACTGAAGATAAAAGCAGGCCAAAGTGGCGATCCCGATTTGCAGCGCTTGAGTGATTCACTCGCACTCGTTTCGGCTCGGTTGTCCAAACGGCTAGATGATACATTGCCAGAATTTGCGCTTGATCTGGCGCGGATGATTGCTCCCACGTTTTTGCTTGGCGCACCCGCCTATTGCCCTGTGCAAATGGACACAGAAAAGGCCAGCCTGACGGAGCCCTTATTTATAGATGCGGGTACTACGCTGGATATTGAAGCGAAAGGCGATCGTCCTGCATGTAGGTTCTCCGTGGCACGATCCACGCGATTAGCACCCATAAAGGTAACTGGTGTGCAGCTTGAGCGGGCGCCACTCTCGTTTGAGTTGCCGAATGAATTGCATAACTGCGAGGCTGCGATCCGAGTTACGCTAACTACATTTGATGACAGTCTGCCAATTTCAGACTTTTTGAGCGGTGGACTTGAACTTTATGTTTCAGCCACTGGTGGGCGCAAAACGCGACTGATTGACGTACTCAGCGGCAATCTTCTTGGTATTGGCTTTGCACCAGTTGGCGTTAAGGCGACGCACATGATGGATCGCAATAACTTTGGCATCAAGCTGATTGCTGACAGAGACATGTTTTTGCCTGCGGCACCAACCGAAATGCCGGGGTTGACTAGGCTGCGAGATTTCCTGTGTTACCCCGATAAGGCGGCATTTTTTACCCTTAACAACTTAGAACATCTTTGTGCAGGGGTGGGGCCGGGACCTGTCGAGTTACGGTTTTTCTTGAATAATGATGGTGCGCGAAAACTGACTAGACTTGATGATGATGATTTGGCAACCAATGTCGTTCCCACACTCAACTTCTACAAAGAACAGTCCCGTCCGGTTCGCTATGACTACGGGCGCATCCAAGTCCCAGTTGCGCCGCAATCAGCTGCAACGATGCCATGTGAAATACTGCAGATTGACACGCTGCATATGCTGACCTCGGACGGGGAAATACGCTTACCTCAGATCACTACACCAGGTGGGCGTTTTGGTCAGGATCTACCTACATGGCAAGAGCGGTTTCTGACAGGCAACACGGATCTGGCACGCCGCGAAGTCAGTTTCTCCGTCACCGATGAGCCAGCTCCCTTTGATTTTGTGGCGACCTTGATCTGTTCCAATGGAAGTGGCGCATTTTCTGCGCGTCAAGGCATGGAAATATTTTTCTTGGACAAACAACTTGCTGAAGTTCCATTTAAGATACTTGAAGAGCCGACTGTTCCCATAGCACCCAATATTAGCACTGGGCGGCTATGGGACATACTGTCATTAATCAACTGCAATTTTGCGTCAGTTTTTGACACTCCAGACCCAACAGAAGCGTTGAAGGAGGCACTCCATCTTTGTGCGCCCGTCGGACTAACAGGAGCTGCTGACG
The DNA here is from genome assembly GCA_028388995.1 of Ascidiaceihabitans sp. GTDB lineage: Bacteria > Pseudomonadota > Alphaproteobacteria > Rhodobacterales > Rhodobacteraceae > Ascidiaceihabitans. Next base: position 46,092 of record JAOEQC010000001.1, read on the forward strand.
CGATTTGGGGAGTAACGGTAGAGCAATCTGTTGCCCCAATAAAGGTTGGCAAGCACGTCCTGCTTTCGACCGGCAGTCAAATCGAAGTGACACTCGATTTTGAAACACTTCCGTTCCCACCATTTGTGTTTGGAGCGGCATTACATATGTTTTTTAATGCGCTAATCAGCTATGATCGGTTTCTACAATTGCGGATCCGTGAACGCGGCCGCGACGAGCCTTTTGCGATCTTCCCTACCATTCATGGGGGTCAGATAAGCGGATGATACAGAATAAAACAGATCTTAAATCACTTAACGCGTTGCAGGCATCGCGTTTAAAATTGGCCACCTTTGAACGTGCGTTGGATCAAGGACAATTCGATCCGTATCCCGATGGCCCGGCTTCCACTGGAACTACAGAACAACGTGCTACAACAGCACGTCAAAGCGGCGAGGGACCTTTGCAAATCGGGGGGGCGCCGTTGTCTGGTTTTGACGGTGCGCTGCCAGATTACATTCTTGAGGCCATGTTGCAAGGCTTGCACAACGACGACGATGGTCTGCACGCTTTTCTCACAATCTTTGATAAACGTCTTAAGCAATTGGAACTACGGATACGCAGCGCTGCACTGCTGGTGGCCTCTCGAGATAACGCCAGAAAAACTGAGGATTCGGTGCTGAGCCGTTTTGCCCGACTTGGCCAAAATCGCGATTATGACTCTCGCTATATTGAGCTCATCCTGCCGTTACTGTCGCGGAACAGATCACTCGAAAATCTGCAAGCTATCCTAGGTTGGTGGACTGGGCGCTCAGCACAGGTGCGCGTGCATTTTAAAACACGCCATCCTATTCGTGCCGAAAGCCGAACCAGTATTTCAAGCCGTCGGAATACGACAGCGCAGTTAGGTATCGGAGCAATCCTTGGCCGAATGGGCCGCACGCCCGTTGGCCATATCGAAGTTTTTTTGCAATGCGAAGAAACAAGTGATTTCTATCAACTGGCTTCGGGTGTTGAAGATTTTTGTGCTCTTCGGCGTCTGATCACACGCTATCTCCGTGATCCAGTTCCAGTCACAATCTATGCGCAGGTTCAGCGTAATATTTTACAGGCTCCGCGTCTTTCATCGCGGCCTGACAAAGGCTCACGTCTTGGAGCTTATAATATACTTTGCCCCGGCAAACGGCCGGAACAAAGCGCAAAAATAAAACTTACCGAAATCCTAGCTTAAAGGCTCATTTAATGGCTGCTCTTCTAAAACTTGTGAACCGTCTCTCTCCACCATTGCGTGAGACCCTTGAAAATGCTGTTGGTGAAGCAATAAAACGCAAAGTGTCAACCGTTGAGACGGCACATTGGCTCTATCACATTATGTTTGGTAAAGATGTTGACCTTCAGGCGTTTCTTGAAGGCCAAGGGGTCAGTCTTGATGCGTTGCAGGCGGATTTTGAAAGAGAGATGCCGTTTGGCGCTGGGGCCGATGGCCAACAGCCAACCATTTCTGGGTCGCTTGTCAAACTGATTGAACAGGCCTGGATTTTAGCTTCAGTTGAGCTTGATCAGGGGGTTATCTTGCCAGAAGTGTTTTTCCTTGCAACACAGATGCCGAACAACCTTGGTGTACGCGCAGCACCGCTGGCAGCACTCAAGCCAATGTCCACTGATGCGCTGCGTGCCTTTGCAATCGAGCGTGGGCAGACTATCCCCCCTACACCATCTGTCGGGAGGGCGGCTCAGGCAACAGGTGATGGGACGGCGCTGCAGAAGTACACTGTAAATCTGACTGCCGCCGCACGTGAAGGCACGCTGGATACGGTTCTTGGCCGAACCAGCGAAGTTTCTAAAGTGATCGATGTGTTGCTGCGCAAAAGACAAAATAATCCAATCCTTCTGGGCCAACCTGGAGTTGGAAAAACCGCAGTGGTTGAGGGGCTTGCGCTAAAAATCGCCTCTGGCGATGTGCCTGAACAGTTGAAGAATGCTGCATTGGTAAGCTTGGACATGGGGCTTTTGCAAGCTGGTGCCAGTGTGAAAGGTGAATTTGAAGAACGTTTAAAAAACTTGATCAACGAGGTCCAATCCTCGCCCACCCCAATCATCGTTTTCATTGATGAAGCCCATACAATGATTGGCGCAGGCGGCACCGAAGGGCAGAACGACGCAGCTAACCTGCTAAAACCAGCATTGGCACGCGGGGCCTTCCGCACCATTGCGGCCACAACTTTTTCTGAATATAAAAAGTACTTTGAAAAAGATCCAGCCCTATCACGCCGTTTCCAAGCAATTACGATTGAGGAACCAACACGGGACGCGTCAGTCAATATTTTGCGTGCCGTAGTCAATGGGCTTAGCCAACACCACAACGTTTTTATCCGCGAAGAAGCAATCAAGGCGGCAGTCGATCTATCGATCCGCTTTATGCCTTCGCGTCGTTTGCCTGACAAAGCCATCAGCCTCATGGACACCGCCTGTTCTCGCGTCGCCATCTCGCAGCATACCAGACCAGACCAAATCGAAACTTTGGAAGAGCAGCTACGGTTCTCTGAAGCCGAGCTCGAGAAATCGGAGGCAGATGCGAGGATGTTTGGCGATGATAGCTTTGATGCTGGCGCACTCAACACAGATATCGAAGCCCGGCGCACTGATGTCACCGCCCGCATTGCTAGTTGGGAGACTCAGAAAGAACAGGTTGCAGCCCGTCTTGAGGCCGCGCGCGCTGCTGAGTTGAACCAGGATGCAACCGCGCCAAGTCCAATGGACAGCGGCGATAGCGACATTTACGTGCACCCTTGGGTCAATGCAGATACAATTGCTTCGGTGATCTCGGACTGGACAGGTGTGCCGGTTAACAGCCTAGGTGCCAGCGAAGCCGAACGGTTGCTCAATATGGAGGCTACGCTGAAGCAACGCGTAATTGGGCAAGACGCTGCAATTGAGGCGATCACCCGGTCACTTAAGATTTCCCGTGCTGGGCTAACTGATACGCGCAAACCGATCGGCGTATTCATGATGTGTGGGCCATCTGGCGTGGGTAAAACCGAAACTGCCCTGGCCATCGCCGATCAGTTCTTTGGTGGCGAAGATGCTATGGTTTCGATCAATATGACTGAATTTAAAGAAGCTCACAAAGTGTCAATGCTATTGGGAGCAGCAGCTGGCTACGTCGGTTATGGCAAAGGCGGTGTGTTGACTGAAGCTGTGAGGCGCAAACCCTATTGCGTACTTTTGTTGGATGAGATGGAAAAGGCACATCGTGAAATTCATGACATCTTTTTTCAGATATTTGACAAAGGGCATATCAGCGATAGTGAAGGTAACGAGGTTGATTTTCGTAATACTATTATCATTATGACTTCAAACACAGGCGGCGAGGAAATTCGTGATTACATCGACTCAACTGATGAAACGCCTAGCCCGGATGAATTATCTAACCATCTACGTCCGATACTTCTCAATAGTTTTAGCCCTGCTTTCATTGGCCGAACAGAGCTGATCGCCTATCGACCGCTGACATCTGAAGTTAGCGGCTTGTTGACTGAAATTCACTTAAAGCGGATCAAAAAACGGATCAAATCTCAATATAACGCTGGCTTCACTTGGGAGCAGAGTTTTGTTGACTACGTAGTTAATGCTAACAACGATCCACTATCAGGTGGACGTGCGCTTGAGGCGATCATCAACAAAAACTTCCTTCCACGCTTGGCTGAAGAATGCATCAGCCGAGTTATTGACGATAAAGTGCTGACATCTATTTCTGTTACGCATGACGGAACAGATGTAGTGCTGAACATGGAGTAGAGCCATGCTGAGGTTTCAAATTCCTTTGATTATGATTTGGGCAGCAGTCGCGTTAGGCGCATCCTCTGTTTCCGCCGTGGCTCAATCGCAATGCGGCAAAGCTGCCATACGATTAGCGACGCATGATTTGCCACCTTATCAGATGATTGAGTTTGGCGAAGGCGCTGAACCGACCCTGACGGGAATTGCAGTGGATCGGGTGACCTGTGCTCTCGTCAAAATGGAGTGCGCTTATGAAATTACTCTGGGAGACCCTAAAGCCGGCCCGCGTGGGACCCGAGCGGGTGACTATGATGGCAATTTTCCTGCCTCTTTAAACGAAGATCGGGCAAAATATTCTAAGCCATCCGCACCGATCATCTTTGAAAACCGTTATTGGTATTTGATGAAGGGGTCCAAGATTGACCCCAATGACCCTGCCGATTTTCTCAAAGCACGCTACAGTGCAAAATTCACAACCAGCAAATGGAGATTTCTAATGAAAAAGGGGTATAATGTTGTAATGCGACCGCAGAATGCGAAATCGCTGCTCGACATGCTATACCGCGGGGACGTTGATGTAGGACTGGAATATGAGGCTATCTTTGAACACTACATTAAGGCAAAGGGTCTCCGTTTGGACCAGTTCGAGAAAATTTTACAAAAAGCTAATAAAAATATGTCCGTGCATTTTGCGGATAAGTACCTCGATGCCCACCCAAACTTTCTGAGCCGCTTTAATGAAAATGTGCTAAACTGCATGGAGCCCCTGGGATGAGCTTAAGTATCCAAATAATACAAGTTCCTGTCAGCGAAACAGCCCCCCAGCGCGAGTTTTTTTTGAATGGTCCCGAGTTCAAAATTGGTCGTAACTTCGCATCGGATGTCTGTCTGCCGGATTTATCAGGACAGATTTCACGAACACATACTGTGCTGAAGAAGACGTCAGAGGGTGGCTATAAAATCACAAATACCAGTACTAATGGCACGGCGCTCAACGGCAATGACATGTCTTCACAAGAGACACTGCCAGTAGCCGATGGCGATATCATCACCCTTGGAGATTATCAGTTGCTGATTGGAATTGTCGGCGGCGCACGCCCCGATTCAGCGGACACAAGAGATGCTGAAATCGTATTTGATACCGAAAGTGATTTCTCTTCGAAAGATGCAATGATGCCAGGCGAGGCGATGGAAGAGACCGTCGAGTTTCGTGATCATGAATTCACTCGAGCAGAGGTCGATCTTGACCGAGATCTGATGTTTGATCCCTTTGCTGAGGGCCCTGGACTTGACGAAAGCTCTAAAGATCACACGCGGGTCAAGGGAATCACTATTGCGCAACAAGGTGAAGCGCTTATGCCAACAAAAGGTTCTGAAATGCTCGATGTCATTTCGCCCAATGGTGCCGAAATGCCCACACGCCACGAAGTCCCAATGCATCCTGTGCTTTACCGTGATCAGGTGTTAGCAGCGATGGAACTGGCGTTTGAAGCATTTCTCAGTGAGCTGGATCCGGAAAAGCTCCAATCTGATTACGACGACTACATCCCAATGCTGGCAAACCGCCGAAAAAGATACTGGGCGATACACATGCGTCAGTTCGCCAAAAAACGCGCTAATGGAGAATTTCGACGTAATTTCATGACTCTGTTTGCTGAGGAGATGTGGAAAAAATGAACCATTTCATTCGCCCAATTTTGATTACAATGGCGCTAGCCTCGCTTGTGGCATGCGCCACACCCAAAGAAGTAGCAGTACCAACCCCTGTGAATAAAACCCTGATCGTACAAGCTGGGCCAAGTGTGAATAATTATAACAATTCATCCAACCCAATTGTTATCCGCCTTTATCAGCTTAACAGTCGCAGCGAGTTTGAGGCTGCTGGTTTCTGGCAGATTTTTAATGGTGGCGCACCGGAGTTGGCTGGTGTCGTGGTGAACGTACGCAGTCTGTCCCCGCTTTATCCGGGCGAAAACCGTCTTGTTTCTATCGATCTTGAACCTGATGTGTTTTACCTCGGGGCGTTTGCTGAGTTTGCCGATTTTAGCACTCAGCAGTTCCGGCATGTGGTGCCAATCAATGAAAAATATTTAGACGATGGGGTGACTGTTTCGGTCACAGCATCAGGGATTTCACTTCAATTTCGTGGTGCCCCAGGTCAAGAAAAAAAAATAGTGGCTGTGGAGCCTCGCAAACCTGGTTTCTTCGCCAGGTTAATTGATGGATTGAAATCATGAGGAAATCTATAGTCTGGAGCGAAGGCATGTTTATTGCCCCACAGCATTTTCAGCATAACCATCTGAATATGCAAAATTATATAAATGAGATTTCCCAGCTTGACTTGGTAGATGGTGACTATGGGGTCAGCCAGCTTGAGATCAATCAGGACATGTTAAAAATTGGAAAGCTTGGTCTTCGGCAGGCAGCAGGCGTTTTACCCGATCGCATGTTTTTTCGTCTTGATGGCGAAGTGGTCCTTGATATTGCTGATGGCACCGTCGACGAGGTCATCTTACTGGCGGTACCTCTCGCGATCTTTGATTCAGGGCAGTTTGGTAATGGTGATGACCCAGTACGCTTGGTCAAATCGAGGACAGAACTGCGCGATTTGAACGACCCAAGCAATGAGCCAGTAGAGGCTGAGGTTGCAGAGGTTGGTGTACGGCTCCTACCACAATCCGCTGAGACGTCTGGCTATGCGGCAATTCCTGTGGCGCGTGTGCTTGAGAAAACTGCTGAAGGTCGTATAATCCTTGATCGTAGTTTTATACCACATGTCCTACGTTTGTCCGCCTCTAGCCTACTAATGGAGCGGCTCGAAGAAATAGTTTCGTTGTTACGGGTCCGCGCGGCTAATGCCGCAGGGCGTGTTGCAAGCGGCAGCGATACCCGCAGCGAAAGTAGCTTGATGGCCGAACGTCTAGAGCTTCAGGTGTTAAATCGTTGGCTGATTGTTATGCAAAACACGCTGCAATCTGGTCATGTTTCCCCACGCCGATTGTTTGAGTATCTAGCCTGCCTTTCGGCTGAGTTAAGTGCTTCGTTGGGGCAAGCTGCGTCTGAAGACTTGATCTATATGGCTGAAAATATGGTGAAATCTTTTGAGACAGTCTTGTCGAGTCTACGCCGGAAACTCATTTTGGAAAAGCCAGAAAGTGTAGTAGAATTGCAATGGAACACCGAATTATTTGAAAAGCGCCGCCTCTTGCGTGTTATTCTTCCAGCGCGCTTGTTGAGTGAAAATCGCCGTCCAATTCTGGCTCTGAGTGGACCTGACGGTGATACCGTACTTTCTGAACTTGGGCCGCTGGCTTGCAAACTATCTGGTCTGTCTGCAATGCCGGATTTAGTATCGCATGGTTTAGCTGGTGTTGAGATTAAATTCCTTACTGTGGCTCCACCGGAGTTACGCAGCAGGGCAAATGCCGCGTTCTTTTCGATTGATACCAGCAGCCCACATTGGCTAAGTTTTCTGGAGAAACGCGAGGCACTTGCCCTGCATGTTGATGATCGTATTAGTACTGTGGCCGCAACACTTTATATGCTGGGGCAGTCATGAACTCTGTTCAACCGGAAATCAATACACTCACACTGACGCCGCAAGGTGTGGAGGCCTCTACGAAAGGGGTGGCGGCCCCTGTAACCGTTAGCGCTGGTGAGTTGCAGACCCTCGACCTAGCGCTGAAGAAATTCAGTGGCTCGAACAATAAGTTAATCAATGCCGCTGCCAATTTACTAGGAGTTTGCGGCACTATTACCCGAATGAGTCCAGGCGATGAGCTAAACACTACTCGCGTTGAGCTGTCTCGGGCAATTATCGACTTGAAGTATAAAGTGGTGCAACTGGATTACCCAACGTCTGTGGCGGAAAACCTCTGCCTGATTTTTGCTATTGTAATTGATGAGTTCGTCATGGCGAGCCCCTGGGGCCGTAACAGTAATTGGGGTAACAGGACACTCGTCGCAGATCTGTTTGGCTTTCGCGATGGAGGTTACCGATTTTACAAGATCGCTGATCGCGCGCTGATGCAGCCGCGCGCGCTGAGTGAATTTTTAGAAATCGTCTATTTTTTCCTCAAGCTTGGGTTTCGTGGCAAGTATAACCTCGGCAGTGAGCAAGAGCGGGATCGGCTGATTGATCGGCTTGAAGCAGTGCTGCCAATGCTGAAAATGCCTGGCAGTGACAAAAAGCACCCCAACCCGGGCCGCCCAATTTTTGATAGCAAAACCCCAGCGCGGAGCTGGCTACTGCGTCACAAGCTGCTGCTGACGGTATCTCTTCTTATTGGCATGGTGATGTTTTCACTGTCCACCCAGATAAAACTAACAAATGATTCAGATGGGTTTTTTGAGCCGCTTCGCGCAGCTGCTACTGCAGTTAGACCTTCCGATTGGGTGCTCGATAGTCAGACTGGCAAAACCGTAAAGAAGCCCCGTAAATGAAACTCAAAACCTTTGTAAATATTGCGCTGATAGTTTTTGTACTTGCCGTGATGGGACAAGTGTTATGGATAGGTTTGCATTGGTCAGGTGACACGCTGACGCAAAAGGGGGCTCTTATTTGGAGTGCTGTCCTAATAGGTTTAACCTTGGTCACGGCGTTCTCTGTTATCCTTCTGCGCAAGCGCATTTGGATTCACGATACGGGTACTGAGCAATGGGAACAACTGACACGCGTCGCGAGAAACCAGTTTAATCAAGCCCGTGGGCGCTCGCGCGTGATAGATAAGTCACCAATTACTGTACCTTGGTATCTTTTTATTGCCAATGAAAAATCGGAGTGCTCCACCGCAATGGTGGAGATGGGATATGTCGTATTCGGTGACCCGCTGCTGCATGATGGGCTGTCAATCACGACTTGGACATCACCAACAGCAATCGCTTATCGGATTGAGATCAGCGCAGGCAGCGACACACCTTTTGATCTCATAGAGTACGTGTTGAAGCTCCTGTATAGGAACCGCCCATCCTTAGCGGTGAACGCAGCTTTTGTTGAATGTGAGTTGGCCGGATTGATGCAGACAGATAGCGTGGAGAATAGTACTGTCTCTGTGATTAATCGTATCTTTAATGTCGCTGTCTTTGAGTTTGGGATCGACTTGCCAGTTCATATTCTTCTTGTTGGGTTGGAGCATTTCCTTGACCTGTCGCGGAGCGCAATTCTGACACAGAAAATTGGAGATTCAGAAATTTTTGGTGGGTTTTTGCCCCTTGAAGGCGACAGCGTTGAGGCGCGAATTGATGCCCTTTTTGAAGATATGATCAGGGCCTTGAATGATGCTCGTCTGCCTGCCTTGCAAAAGCAGTTAGCACCTGAATTTTGCGCGTCACTGCTGAACGGGCCAACTCAGTTGGCATTGGTTCAGATCCGCCTGCGTGACCGAGCAGTCGCCCTGACACAACCATTGCCACCACGCCGTCATCCACTTGATCTGCACAGTGTCGTATTTGTTGGTGCGAGTGTGACAATGCCGGCAGTTGATCCATTAAGCCAGGTGATTGGGCAGCGTTATTTTGGCGAGCCGCCTATCGACACTTATGCTGAAGTGTCACCTAGTGGTGTCACAAGAGGGAACGCGAGACTGGTGGCACAAGCTTATCACCGTGAAGGTTTCAGGGTTAAGCCTAACACGCGTCAAAAGGTGCAAATTGGACTCAGACGCTTAATTTGGTCACTTTCGCTTGTCGGTGTTGTTGCAGCCTTTGGTGCGCTCTTGTTTGACAACTTTCGCGCTTACAGTCAGGTGAATGATAGTCTGAAAGTGGCTTTTACTGCCTACTACGATGAAATTGGTAAAGTAGGCACCGACTCTGATAAATTGTTAGATCGTGTTCGGCTCCTGCAGCCGCTGCGTACCGGGCTTGAGGATTATCAAGTTGTGGCAAATACTTGGCACCGACGTTTACTGCCAAATGGGTCTTTGGAAGACACGTTCCAAAAAATGTATGATCAAGAATTGCTCGAGGGGTTTCAAGCAACACTGGTCAGATATATTGATGAGGAAACCCTTGCTTTCGGTATGCTGGAAAATGGAGTTATGCTGATCCGCGCTGCCTCGGTTTCACTACAATTTCACTCCAACCAAAAAACCTATAGTAAGCAACTGGCCGAATACTTCCAGAAAGGTCTTGAGGCTAACGGTGAAACAAGTGAGCTTCAGACCAGTTTTCTGGACACGCTGCAAGATCTATTCACGCTGAACCAACCGCCCACGATCCCCGAAAAGACGGTCAAACTCGTTGCGGAAACATTGTCTGAATTTGACACTGCTGAACTTCTTTACAAATCTCTCATGCTCAGGCCCGCCTACTCGGATATGATCAATCTGGAGCAACGGCTAGGACCCCATGCAGGTGAAGTATTTAGCGTAACGTCAAAGGACCCCAAAAACCCGAAGTCAGACGAGCAGATGTATTCCATGCCACGTGCCTACACGCAGGATGGGTTCAACGCCTTTTTTAAGGATGGAGAGATACCAGAGTTGGGTCGGATGATCCATAATTACGAAGAAATTATCGGCCTTCTTGATGAAGCAGAGATCAACGCAATTAAGCGCAAAGTGGCACAAGCGTATACCACTGATTATATCAACCATTGGTCAGATTTTATCGATGCGCTCGGCTTGCGTGAGATTGATGACTGGGCGGATGCCGAGGCCATGATGAAGGTCCTGATAAGCCCAGCAGAAAACCCGCTCACTCGGCTAACGCAAACGTTTCAAGGCAATCTTGATATCCCTGTTTGGCAGCCTGCTGCAGCTGTCACAACTACAGATTCGGGTGTGGCGCCAGAGCCTAACGCTCGAATCTCTGCTGCATCTAAAGCGAATATCGAAGCTGCGGCAGCGTTTAAAATCCGCAGGGCTTTTCGCCCTTATTTGGAGGCTGCAGAACGCAACGCTGATGACAAAAATGAATATGATGTCTTTCTGCAATACGCTGCTGATGTGCATCGTTGGCTGGTAGAGGCTGCAGGCGCTGCCAATGGGATGGGACCCTACCTGTTTGAGCAATTTAAGGCCCCTAATCAAGCTAGCACACTGGCGATATTCAACGCTTTTGTCTTGCGCTCTGACATTGAACTGATCCGCAAATTCGGGCGCAATCTGGCTACCAAACTGGATGCGCAGGCGATGAGCTTCATCTATGAATACATAGACAGACAGTGGATGCAGCAGATCCTCGTGCCCCATGGCAGGACACTTCAAAGTAGTTTCCCCTTTGCCTCGGGCTCGGACATGTCACTAATCGAATTTGCTGACCTCTTCGCGCCTGAAGGTAAGCTTTTGAACTTCGAGCTCACCTATCTTACGCCGTTTCAGGCTCCCAATGGCTCCTACCGCCCACGCGTTACTTTCCTAGCGTCCGGCAGTGCCGAGCCTTTGGTTCAAGCACGGCAAGCCTTTATTCGGTTTAATCAAATTTCTGAAGCTATGTTTGTGGACGGCAAGCCGTACCTCGCATTCAAGATACGGACGGGATATCTCGAACCCTCGCTTAGTAAGCTTACGATTTCGTCAGGAATTACTTTGCATCAATACAGGCATGGTCCAGTATTTTGGGCTGAGCAGACGTGGCCTGCTGCAGGGATCCAAAACAGTGATTTGCAACTACGAATATTTCAGCGGTCGCGCGCTGTCCTGAATGATAGTTACGCTGGCCCGTGGTCCTGGTTTCGGCTATCACGCAGCGGAGATGTCATCCTGAAACCCGACCTTGGTTTGGCGGAGGCTACGTTTGCCGTCACTGATGGTATCGCAAAGCTCCAATTTGACGCGCAGCGGCGGCACAACCCGTTTGCTCCAGGCTTCTTCTCAAAATTTGATTTACCTATATCACTTTTTGAAAATGAACATAATCCTGTATTGGTTGGCAGCTCTTCTCTGGTGGAAAACCAATAATGCAGAACAGTTTCCATTGTTTAAGACTGCTAAACGCTCTATGTTACCGTGCCATTACAGGCGAAATAAATTGAAATTGATTTATGATCTATGGCCGTAACCCTTGGGGCAAAAATATCATTTACGTTCTCTGAAAATCAACGTACTTCGCTCCCGCTATGATTTTAGTGTTAAAGGTACACTCATGAGTAAATATGCAACGGATTTAGGCGAAAATATCCCTTGGGTAATAGCAAGCACTTTTTGCGGCTTTAGCGTCGATGATAAAACTATTCGTGCCGCCTACGATGACACAGGCGGTGAGGTTGACGACTTTAATGTCAAGGCACCGTCCAATCCGCTTTTCGTAAGTCACGGCTTCACGGATGGACGGTTACCTCGGTCCGTCAAGTACATGACCCATCGCACATTTTAAAAAGCGGGGGGGACCGCCCTCGTCTAATGTAGGCGATCTTGCGTCTCAGGTTAAAAAGGTAGACGTTTCTGGCAATTTGCTTCACGGTAATGTAAATGGATCGACCGCAGCCCACATAAAAATGCTGCGTGGCATTGCCATGAAGTATCCCCGCAATTCAACCGTTCGTAAATGGGTGGCGACATGTATGGTCGCCAAATCGGCTAAAGCGGGCATACGTGGAACTAAGTTAGTCGGGGCGGCTATTCCCATCGGAGCGTTGGGTATGGCAATAAATGTAATCGCAAATTTAGGGCGTGCGGGTGTGCAGATGAATTGCGGAACCGTCGTTAACTTGGTTGCTATGAAGCTGCACTGGCGTGCAAACGTCTAACTGCGACTATCGGGTGTGGGTGGTGGAAAAATCAAAACAAAGGTAAATAATCCGGCCAGTGCAGTCATGTTTGAGATTCTCCGGCTCCGTGGTGCCACCCGTTTCTTTGTTCAATATGATGTTGCTAACATTATTTCGAAATCTGGTGGTTGGCTCGTTTTGCGCGATAAGTTATTTTTGATGTAATGATCTAATAGTTTCTGCAAGAGAGGCCGCTAAACCGCAATGCAAAACAAACGTATCATATGGAGGGGGCAACCAGCGGCTGAACGCGTTGCTCGTAACTTGTCAGAACGAGAGCGACTTAACCGAGAATACGAAATGTTGACGCTTTTTGGTGGTGTTCACGCGCCCAAAGTTTTGTGTTACGAAAATAGTGCAGGCTCAGTCCGTCTCGTCCGCAGTTGGTTAGAAGGTTCTACGCTGGATCAAGTAACCCACTGTGAAAGGGCTCAGCTTATTATAAGATTACGCGTTATGCTCTGGAAAATTCATCAAGCTGGCTGGATTCACGGTGACTTGAAGCCTGAGAACATCGTCTCTGCATCAACAGGACCGGTTTTGATTGACTGGGAGCATGCAGCACCTATTGGGGCTGAGGTAAGTAGGCTGTCTGCCCGTGCTGTGACTATCGGTATGACACATCCTGACTTGATTTGGGGACGTGGGCATGTTCGGAGTAGGTTTGATATCTATGCCCTAGACCAAATTGCAGCTGCATCGATCGATTACAGTGGCTTTATTAGACAACACTAAATGAGATGAGTATGGCAAACTTGCAGCTTCGTCCAATGACAAATCCCTCTCTACTTAGCTACCTCAAAACCAGCACTTAAGTCATTCAACTTGCAGTCATGCTGTATGTTCGTTTCCCGCTTTCTTTCGCAACGTTGAGGACCGTCTTCATTAGCGAGGCGTTGACGTAAGTCATGCAGCAAAGCCCAGTAGTAGCTCTGCTACGCTATGCACCTCATGTGCCTCATATGAAAACCTAATCCCCGTTTTTGCAGACTAAAATTAATGGATGTTCCATCAGCTTGCATGCGTTATGTCAATTAGTTGATTAGGATTTTACGCCATCTACTTCCTAACTGTTCAAATTTTGGACACTATTAAGTCATTGACGTTAATTTGAAAAAAGTTGATTAATTTTGTAAAACAAATTGTGGCACCATACCTCGTTCAATAAATTCATTAGACCTATTGGCTTTTGAAGTATTATCAGAGATTTAATTCTTGCCCTCTCTTGTAGCATCATTGCCTTGGGAGGGCTGCGGTATTCATGGTGTCCAGCGTATTAAGTAATTTGATTAGTGATGTGTGCATCACTGAAATACCAACGACTACTATACCTATAGTACCGATAATTTTGTCTTATCGCTTTGAAATCAGATTAAGCGTTTGAGATGAAAAAAATCAATAATATGAAAATGCGACATGCAGTAACAGCTGAGCATAGCCTTAAAAATCGCATCCGAGGTTGGGCAATGTTTGATTGGGCAACACAACCTTTTTATACGCTGGGTCTTACCTTCATTTTTGGCCCCTATTTCGCAAGTGTTTCGGCGGATTACTTTTTGAATACTGGGCTCGATCAAGGTAGCGCCGATGCAAGAGCGCAAATGATTTGGTCTTGGGGGCAAGCTGTTGCAGGCTTCTTCGTTGCTATAATTGGTGTTTTTGCAGGTGCCTACGCCGATAGCACCCATCGCCGGATGCCATGGCTTTGGGCCAGCTCGGCTGTCTTTGTAGTTTGCTCTTGGTCATTATGGTATATGGTTCCGGATGGTTCAGCAATGTGGTCTTCGCTCATTATATTTTCAATCGCTTTCGTTGCAGCTGAGTTGGCGGTCGTGTTCACAAACGCGGTGCTGCCTAGCCTTGGAAATCGACATGACATAGGTGAAATTTCAGCAAATGGCGCAGCTTTGGGCTATCTTGGAGGTATTTTAAGTCTAATTATCATGCTATTTTTCTTCTTCGATGAAGGTGGCAAAACATTTATGATTGGCCTTTTGCCAGGGTTTGGATTGCTCGATGCCGGGTCTCGTGAAGGAACGCGCGCAGTGGGGCCATTGATCGCAATTTGGTATACAGTCTTTATGATACCTTTCTTTGCGTGTGTGCATGAAGATAAATCGTCAATTAAACATGGAGGATTGCGACAAGCCATGGCTTCACTGAAGCTGTCACTTCAGGGTCTAGTCAAACGCCAAAGCCTATTCGCCTTCTTAGGGGCCCAGATGTTTTACCGGGATGCACTAAATGGTCTTTATGCCTTCGGCGGAATTTATGCTGTGCTGATACTCGGCTGGGGACAAACGCAGCTTGGAGTTTTTGCAGTAATCGGTTGCATCTCAGCCGTTCTGGTCACTTGGGTGTCCGGAAAATATGATCGCAAATTTGGGCCACTTCCTGTGATCTACTTCCACATTTATATCTTGATTGCCGTTTCTCTTTGCATGATTGGCTTGTCTCGTACCAGCTTTTACGGTTTTGGCTTTACCGCAGGGTCAACGCTACCAGACGTAATGTTTTACATATTTGGCTTGGCGATTGGCGGATCTGGTGGGGGAATTTATGCAGCCAGTCGTTCGATGATGTTCCGCCACACCAATCCAGACCGTCCAAACGAGTCTTTTGGCCTCTTTTCCCTTGCAGGCAAAGCCACTGCATTTCTAGCGCCACTCCTTATTGGAATATTTACATTTTTGCTAAATGATGCTGCTTTAGGGTTTCTTCCTGTTGTGGGATTGTTCGTTGTTGGTATGTTATTGCTGCGCTGGGTTAGCGCAGACGGTGATCAAACCTAATGCGAAGCCTTTTCTGCGCCATCACATTAACACGACCCCTCTAATAGCCAAATTGCAATTGTGCTAACAGCGTGAGCGCACCTTTAAGGTGGCAAGGAAGAGCGTTAGGTAGGGCATTGCGTGATCATGATACCTTGCAGCTAGGGATTTTATGTTTAAGTCCACTAATAAGAAATTAATGTGGAAATTTTATATAAGTTGCAAAAATTACATCTCTTCTGAGCAGGTCCAATCTCAAAAATTATTTAGGATTTGTCATTTTGTCTTTCAGAGTTTGAGAGGGCGAAGTAATTACCTCAGCCCAGTGGAGTAACGTATGATGTCAGTCAATTAAAAACGGTTTAGTGTATCCAGGGACTATATTTTCAGATTTTAAATCTCCACAGATCCAAAAAACTTCATGCACTAACGTTAGATCTAAATCATCCAAGTGGGTCTGCTTTAAATGTAAGTAAATTGGAATATCCATTAATGGGAACTTGATTCCCAAATTTGGACACTGCTGCTGACTGGTGTGCAGCAAATCATAAGCATACACTTTATGCCTACCTTAGATGGATTATATAAATGAGTAAGATTAACAAAATTCAATCTCCAAATTTGGAGTATCTGCGATCTTTTCATCAAGTTTGTATTTCTGGTTCGATTTTAGCAGCTGTAAAAGATACTGGAGTTCCTAGAGCAACCCTGAGTAGACATATTACTGCATTAGAAACCGATCTCTCGTCCATCTTATTTATAAGAGGGTCCTCAGGCTTTATTAAAACAGAACTGGGAGAAACTGTATTTGAGTATGCTGAAAGTATTTTTGAAAAAGCAACAGGTTTATCTGAAGCAGTCTTAGCTCATAACTTAGAGCTTTTGGGGCCTATCAAAATAGTAGCAAGCAGCGGTATTGCGTCCGCTATATTGCCTTCAATCGTGGCCAATATTAATTTTGCATCAGATGGTCTGCAGTTGGAGATAATCCCAATGAATTCGGTTAATATGGATAGCAAGGAAAACGCAGATATTGCGATTCAAACCTACAGGCCAATACGTAAAGATTTGATTGCGAGAAAACTAGGTGAAATAGAATATGGGATCTACGCGTCTACGAAATACATTAATAAAAAAGGAGCTCCCCAATCCTTAGAGGAACTTAAGGAACATTTTATTGTGGGCACTATTCCCGAAACGTTAAAACAAAAATGTAAAGTGACTTACGGACAAGAATTACTCGAACATGAAAATTCAATTAAATGTCAAGATTACCCACTAATTTGGCAATTGGTAGCCGCAGGATGTGGCATTGGAATGACTCATCGCATCCAAGGAGACGCTGATCCAACTGTAAAGCGTATTCTGACAGAATTAAAAACCTTCAAGTTGCCAGTCTGGTTGGTAGCACAACCTGACCTAAAAAAACGTGCACGGCTCAAATTAGTATATAATAGCTTAGCAGATCAGCTACGAGCAAAATTGAAAGATTCTGCTTAATCAAGTTTTGGGTGAGCAAGCTCAAGGCGGAGGCTTGTAACGGTTGTTAGGACGCCTGTGTGATACTCAAGTCCTTCAGTGATGATGCTGGTAACACACGCCGCTCGAGCACTGTTCGTTGGAAAGAACACATGACGCTTAAAGGCGCTGCAGAAGCCTTCTCCACAGTGGGTCGTATTAGTTTAGGCCATCAAGACATCGCGTTGTAAAACTATGAAGAAGCCAGCTTTCGGGCAGGACACCTTCTGCCTTGAGGCTATGCACTTTGAACCCGACTGACCGTAATTCACTTAGAAAGTGTTTTGGATTAAAAAGC
This sequence comes from Ascidiaceihabitans sp., assembly GCA_028388995.1. Taxonomy (GTDB): domain Bacteria; phylum Pseudomonadota; class Alphaproteobacteria; order Rhodobacterales; family Rhodobacteraceae; genus Ascidiaceihabitans. The sequence goes on from JAOEQC010000001.1 coordinate 63,148, forward strand.
TGGTAATTCAAGTTCATCGGGACGTCATCGACTCGCGACTATAGTTTGCGAGACCATCAAGAACTCCTTTCTTCTGTTCTTTACGAAACCGACGCGCAATATTGGGGACCGAAATCAACAGATGTCCAGTATCTGGGGTTAGCGCGCCGTGCATACGGCGCAGCGCCGAGGCCCGCTCGGTTGGATCGGTAATATGATCGAGCACCCCAAACAGACAAAGGACGAGGTTGACCTGCCCATGGCTGGTGAGATGATCATCGAGATCATCTGTTGCAGGTCCAACGAGGGTAACTGTTTCCCAAGCTATTGCGGCGGCCCGTTCGCGTACCAATGCCAGGGCTACGGGGCTAACTTTAAAGCCGACTGCTCGTGTTACATGTTCACGCAATGTGAATAAATACCACCCGCTACCGCAGCCGTAGTCCAAGACACTGGCTGCTGGTTCCAAATACTTCTTAATGCGACGCCACATGCTTCGGTTCGGAGTCGGATAACGTTGATCATAATAGCCAGACTTATAGTAAGTTTGGTACGAATTGCGTTTCTGCGTCGCCTTTGGTTTGGTCTGCATTTTGACCAGTTGAGTTTCTATGATAAGTCAATTTAGTGACACCGCTCCTGCTCCAAGCGCGCCCTCAAGTTTAATCCGCCAAGCTACATCGCGCAGGTTATTTATTAGCGTGCGGTCAATGTCGCTGCGGATATCTTCGGACACTGAAGCGCGCGATATGCCCCAGCCAATGGGCTCGTTGAGAAATGCACTAGGTAAGACTCCAATCTGCTGTTCGTAATTTTGGCGGCTCAAATACGTCAGCGCAACCCTATCACCCCCAAACCCAAGGCAAGATTGAACGTTGGCATCAAACCCTGAAGAACCGCATTCTGCTCGAGCACTACTTCTTGCCAGGTGACCTCGAATCTCAGATTGAAACCTTTGTCGATCATTACAATCATCGGCGCTACCATGAGAGCCTGAACAACGTCACGCCGTCTGATGTCTATTTCGGTCGGGACAAAGCCATCCTAAAACAAAGGGAAAGGATCAAACGAAAGACACTTGAAACGCGACGCTTGCATCACAGATAACGCGCCGCATAATGAAACCAACCAGATGAGCCGAACTCTCTCGTAGTTTAAGCCGCCATTGGCTCCAAATACCCTGACGGCAGACAATGTTTTAAGGATGTGAGTGTCAATAATAACTCAGACATAAAGTCGTTAATTAAAGTAGTTATTGCTTGCTCTTGCATAAGCCTCAAATACCTCTGGAATAGAAATATTGCGCGCATCCAGAGCAGACTTACGCACTGCAACAACGTACTGACTTGATGTTTGAATAGGCAGCGACTTGATATCTACACCTTCAATTAATTTTATAGCCATGGTTGCTGCGACTTCACCTTGTTCGTAAGGAGAAACACCAATAGACAACATGGCACCTTCTTCAGAATTAAAGGTGTTCATGCCAATAACGGGCACTGGAGAATTAGCCTCGGTCCAAGTCATAACTTCCTTGGCGTTCACAAACTCAGCAGAACCAGGAGACTTGTGTAACTTACGATAACCCCCTACCAAAATAAAGTCGGCCTCGCCCTTCATGTTCTTGACTGCACTTTGCCAGTCATCAAAAGTGGCCTTAGGATGACGTCCAAGATAATCGACACCAACCCAATCTATACTATCAAGATAGCCACCATCACGTTCGGTCGAATGGGATTCATCCGACAAAAAAATGGCCTTAGGCTTTTGTCCGATAATGCCTAAGTTCTCACTGAGCAATAAAATGACTTCACTTAGAGCCACAGCAGGTTTACGTTCTAAGATACCGGTTACGTTGTTCGCTTCTAAGTAGCCATAAGGTTCTGGGCTTCCGTTAATGCCTGCAAAAACAATCTTTATGTCTGGGTTGTTAACGTATTGCTTGGCCACATATTTTTGCGCATTATCATCAATAGCAACAATGACGTTGGGACGGATGAGTTCAATGGCGTAATGAGCGGCAATACCTGCACGATCTATGTAACCTTTACCCGACATTTTTTTTGTTTTCATCTCATGGTAACGAATGTCAACGCCTTGAACTTTCCCAAGCACACGATCCAAGCCCGCATTGATTTGACGAGTCCAGACATAATCATTACTATAACTATGCAGAACCAATATACGTGGCTTGTTTATATTCTCGTATAGGATCATTCCTGTCAGCGTAAGAATAAAGGTAGCCATGATCAGGATAGTAAACTTTTTCAGCATTAGAGCAGCCCCAAATATTGCCAAAACGGAATCGATGCATAAATAGCCGCCAACTTAAATGCATATTGCATCGCATTTAATATGATCACCTTTTTGCTGTCGGCACCAGATTTTGGGCCAGCTAACGAGCAAAATTGTGAATAATATGAGGCTTGATAGGGCCAGATATAACCTTCGGCAATCAACAGGATGATAAAGCCCACAATCCAGGGTGTTATACCGATGTTTACGGCAGCTGGCATTAATAGGGTTGCAAAGATGACCACCGTGGCGTTGATCGGTATCGCCAATCTAACCACAAAAATTGATAACGATAGCAAGACAATAAATATGCCGAAATCGTTGGCCATATAATAATTAAGCCATGACAGTTTTCCGGTTAGCCACTCATCTAATCCCACATAATTCATGGACGAAACAAGGCCAATTAACGAGCCCAAGAAAATCAAGAAGCTCCAGTCAATCCGCATCAAGAAATCTTGTTTACCTAAAAAACCAAACATTAACAAACTAAACAATATAGCCATTGCAATCCAAGGAATTTCAATATGGTGGATCGCTACTGTCATGAAGCTAACCAAAAGCACTAACAAACCAGCGACACCTGCCCATTCGCTGGGGCAAGGAGGTCCTAAAATTTTGAGCTGATCATAAACCAGAGTCTTTGGAATTGATGGTCTTTCTTTATTTCTAAATATTAACCAACTGGCTAAAAAATACAGCACCAATAATACAGCGCCACTAACTGAAGCCGCGAAGAACCAGTCCACCCACTGGAAGCGGGTTTGTTCTTGAAACGGCATAAGACCAAAAACAAGGAAGTTCACAGACTTAGAGCTGAGGAAAATCGCCGACAATAAACTAGTCCCGCCAAGCACTGCAGCAGACAATCTTGGCGCTTCTGCCTTGGCTGAATCTTCGTCAAACGAGGCTAAAAGTTCCTTCATAAACGGGGTGACGATTGACACACGGCCATTGGTCGTTGGGACGATTGGAGTCAATACTGAGCCAGATAAAAACAGACACATGTAGTACCAGGTCTTGTTTGCTGGGCCGATTTTTAACAGCAGGAGTAAAATCCGATAACTGAGGCCTGAGATAATAATTACGGCAGACAGACCAAAAATACTCAACGCCATAAAGAAGGTTTTCGAACCAAAGCCTGCCAAAACGACACTGGAAGGTGCAAGATCAAACAAAACAACGCTTAAAACCGAAAAAAGAGCCGGTACAAAATCTGGCAGCAAGCGAAACACCCACATAACTATGGATGTGGAAAGGATGGCAACCAAATATAATGACTCTTTATTGGGGATGCTTGAGAATTCAACAACACCCGTAATCATGCTTAGCGGTACCAGTAACGCCATAAGCCAACCAAAAAAGAACCTCAAATCACTTGAGTAGTTCTTTTTGTCATTAGAGTTTTCTTCGTCTTCCACAACCTTAGGCTCTTTGTTAAACAATGAAGTAAATGAATTGAGTAGGTCTTGGTGAAATTCAGGGTGCTTGCTTAGTTCCCAAATCGCAGCCTTTGGGATGACTAAAACGCTAGACTCACTCGTCGCTACTGCCGTAATGATATTTAAATCCATACCTATCGCCGACTCTTGACCCAAAAAACCTGACTTGACGTTGACTTTTTGGCCGCCTTCACTGGCGGCTTCAAACGTGCCGGAAACAATAAAATATGCGAACTCAGCTGTCTGACCGGCGTATTGTAATTCATCGCCTGACTTTAACGACTTAACAGCGACATGGGGCAGAAAACGCGCAAGAGCCTGTTTCGGGCAATGCCTAAAGACAGCCTCTCTATTGATGATTTCAAACGGTTCAAGCGAAAATATTTTATCCGTCATGTTTTCCCTTTGGGCATTCGTGCATCATAAAAAATGGTTTGGCTTTTAAGAACACTACTGATAACTGCACCATATAAATCGGCACTCGTTAAATTGGTGCGTTTTAAGTTGGCCCATAAATACGAGCCCCTCGCAGGTTGGCTCCAGACAGGCCCGATGAAATATACTGTTGGGAAAAGTCGTAATTTTTCATGCGACCAGACGTGATCGTTAAGGGTGAAATTACTACATCCACATGACCAGCAATGAGCACTGCTTCTTGGTCGTTAATCTTATCGCATTCCACAAATGTCACGTCAGTTTCGCGAAATCTTCCGTTGCCGTTGGGAACGCGTAACGTCTCAGCTACTTCATTCCAAAGGGCAACATTAAAGCCCGTCGGACGGCCCGCTTCATTGAAATCTGTAAATGGGACCACATCCTGCCTCAGCGTAACGATAAGATCCCCTGATGGTAGTCCGCTTGGACAAGCTTTCGCACTATTATCAAAGCCAGGAAAAGCGCCAAATGTTCCAATTAAAGTAAGTGTTGATGTGATGATAAATTTGGTGAAACTCAATTTATTTGTCCCCATATAAAATGCGAACGCCCACGCCTAAATATAAATTATGATTGTAAATCATCACATTATCGTGAGACATGGGGCGCATGAAATGGGTCTTTCTAGATTGACCGTTGGGAAATTATTCTTACAATTAAATGCGCCCTGTGGACACTCTCTATAATCGAGAACCAGATTCCCAAATATGGAGACGGCAGTTGCACAGCGTAGCCAAATGGAAAATCCTTTATCTGATCGTTTGGTGGGGGAACTCAGAAATTAAGCTTGATGGGGCTGAGGTTAAGCTAGAAAATGTATGAACAGCTGCTATAAAAAGTGTGTGGGTAATAGAGATTCAGCTATGCCCCAATCACCATCTCAGTAGTATTTTAAGCAGTCCTCACACTCTGGACAGATGAAACTGTCAACACAGCCCCTCGCAGCTAGTTTGCAAACCCCACAACCAATCTCAGTTCAGGCTCATATACGGCAACCCTAGTGGGTGGGGTGGCAGTTGTTCTCCTAGTCAATTACTGACCAATATACGCTTTACTGCAGAGAACTGAGGAATACTGTAACTAATGAAATCAGACTGTTAGCAGTAACTTAGCGTAGGGCAAAGGAAATGAACCCTCACTACTCGTTGCAATAAACCTACATCAACGCGCGTAAAGATTTTTAAAATCATTTAATGCTTTTCAGGTGGTGTGGAGTAGACAACATGATAAAAAACTACCCAATTATTTGACGTACAAAAGTGGAATCTACTGACTCAACAGACATGTTCCGAATGAAATTAAAAAAGCATTATGATACGCTTGGTATGGTCATGCGCTTGAAGACTCACAGCAAGAATGCTGCCGTTAACGCTAGTCATTTATGTGTGGGGGCACCAAGATCCCTCGGTACCTGCATTTAACCACCTGATATCAAGCGATATTCATTGTCGTCTGATGCAGGAGGCCACAAAGGGCCTCCCACTAGTCATTACCTGTCAACCTATAATGTCCAGTTTGCTGATAGATTGACTGACGAGCCGCTTATGCCACCGCTTGCACGAGAGATGCTCTCAGTACTTTTTACAAATAAGTGAGTTAGACTTAAATAAAACTCAAC
>JAOEQC010000002.1 GCA_028388995.1 Ascidiaceihabitans sp.
CTGAATACCCGCCGCTTCGCGTTGCAGATGCACAAGTGAAACGTCTTGAGGTCGAAATCGACGCCATGACCAACGTTCTAGAGCCACTGCGCAGCTTCATATTGCCGGGCGGTTCCGAATTGGCAGCACAATTGCACGTTTGCCGTACCGTTGCGCGTCGCGCTGAACGCCTGTCTGTAGAGCTGGCAACCATGGAATCTGTTAACCAAGCCGCCGTGAAATATCTAAATCGTCTTAGCGACTGGTTCTTCGTTGCAGCGCGCATTGCCAATAATGGCGGCAAGGATGACGTGCTATGGGTTCCGGGTGCAAACCGCTAGTTTTAAGGAAACTCCAAAGAATACACTCGACGCGGCGTCTGATAGCGCAAACATGACGATTTTGCACTGTTGTGGGTGCCGATGCTTCGCTAAGAAATACTCAAAGTGTTGAACTTATCCAAAAGGGATGAGTCGTATTAAAGGAGAGAGACGCTCATGAAGGTGCTTGTACCTGTCAAACGCGTGATCGATTATAACGTGAAGGTTCGTGTCAAAGCGGATGGTTCCGGTGTTGATCTTGCCAACGTCAAAATGTCGATGAACCCGTTTGACGAGATTTCAGTCGAACAGGCGATCCGCCTCAAAGAAGCAGGTCAAGCGGACGAAGTGATCGCTGTATCTGTTGGTGTCAAGCAATCCCAAGAAACGCTACGCACTGCGCTGGCGATGGGTGCTGATCGCGCAATCTTGGTCATTGCGACTGACGACGTTCACCAAGACATCGAACCATTAGCCGTTGCTAAGATTCTGAAAGCGATCGTAGACGAAGAGCAGCCAGGTTTGGTCCTTTGTGGCAAACAAGCAATCGACAACGACATGAATGCAACCGGCCAAATGCTTTCAGCATTGATGGGTTGGTCACAGGCGACATTCGCATCCGAAGTCGAAATCTCTGGGGACAAAGCCAAAGTCACGCGCGAAGTTGACGGTGGCCTACAGACTATCGAAGTCAGCATGCCAACTGTTGTGACCGTTGACCTACGTTTGAACGAGCCGCGTTACGCGTCTTTGCCAAACATTATGAAGGCTAAGAAGAAGCCTATGGATGAGAAAACACCAGCCGATTACGGCGTAGACGTGTCTCCGCGTTTGGAAGTTACTGGCACGACCGAACCAGCGACACGTGCATCAGGTATCAAGGTTGCGTCAGTCGATGAGCTGATCGCGAAACTTAAAGAAGCGGGGACTGTATAATGGCTGTACTTCTTTTAGCTGAAGTTACTGACGGCGAACTGGCTATGGACGCAACAGCAAAGGCTGTAACAGCGTCTGGCGCATTGGGCGACGTAACTATTTTGTGCGCTGGTTCAACATGTTCCGCGGCTGCGGCCGAAGCGGCGACTATCACTGGTGTCGCTAAAGTTCTTTGCGCTGAAGACGCAATTTACGGCAAGCGTTTGGCTGAGCCGGTTGCCGATTTGCTAATTTCATTGTCGGGGGATTATGAGCACATCGTTGCGCCAGCAACGACTGATGCGAAAAACATTATGCCACGTGTTGCAGCCTTGTTGGATATAATGGTGATTTCTGATGCAACTGCGGTTGTTGATGCGAACACCTTTGAGCGCCCAATCTATGCAGGCAACGCGATCCAGACAGTCAAATCTTTGGATGCGAAAAAGGTTATAACCTTCCGTGGTGCAACATTTGATGCCGCTCCAGTTGGTGGTTCTGCTAAAGTTGAAAACATTGCTGCAGCTTCTGATCCGGGCCTATCTTCATGGGTTGAAGATAAGGTAGCGACATCTGATCGCCCAGAACTAACATCTGCGGGTGTTGTTGTTTCTGGTGGTCGTGGTGTTGGATCTGAAAAAGACTTTGCTCTGATCGAGAAACTTTCTGACAAACTGGGTGCCGCTGTTGGCGCATCCCGTGCAGCAGTAGACTCAGGTTATGCACCAAATGATTGGCAAGTTGGTCAAACAGGCAAGGTAGTAGCACCTGAGCTGTATGTTGCGGTTGGTATTTCTGGCGCGATCCAGCACTTGGCTGGGATGAAGGACTCCAAAATCATCGTCGCAATCAACAAAGACGAAGAAGCTCCTATCTTCCAAGTTGCGGACTATGGATTGGTTGCCGACCTGTTCGACGCCGTTCCAGAGTTGCTTGAAAAACTATAACGTTCTTATTTATTGATTTGAAAGGCCCGCAAAATTGCGGGCCTTTTTCATTTGATCAACTTCTTTAGACTTTCCAACAATTCCACAGCGACTTCCTGATGTGCAACAGGCCTCAATAACTGCTGGGCAACAGGTGTATCCATCGGACTGAAAACCATTCCCGCTGTGCCAAGGGCACAAGATGACGGCGATGCAGTCACCTCAACCAGATCGGTTACAATTGGGCGTAGCTCTTGAATCATCCCCCGCGTCACAAACCACGGATCTTTTCCATCCTCAGGTGGGGAAACATCATCCGGTGTATGATCTTCAAACCAAAGCAATACGACCTTACCATCGATCTTACTCAACAGCAGTCGCATGCGTGCAAGCCATGCCTGCTGTAGCTCACTAACTACCGTATCAAATCGCCCCAGTGATAATGTAAACAAGCGGTGCAAGTTATGTTTGTTGAAGTTGAATTCAGCAAAATCAACGTCTCTGTAAATTGCTTGCAACAAAGTTGACGGCTTTAGAAATCGGTCATTGCGCCTCGGGTGGACCGTGTAGAACTGGTTGGACACGTTGTATGCACCAATTAACTGCAAGACCGTCACGCCAGCACCTAGCGCCATTCTAGCCACTTGTCGATCAGTCGCAAAAACATCAACCCCAGCGTTCACATAGCCGAGGTTGATACAGATCTTGCCGATCCTTCGCTCAATCAGTTCCAGAAATGATTTGGCAATGAACTTTCCGTACGTTTCGCCCCCCCATAAACACAAAATATGGATCTTTAGAGGTCGTCTAGGCCCACGAAAAAGCAACTAGATGTGCCATATCAGCACTGCAGATAATCGAGGGCCCCCGCCCCCAGTGCATCGTAGGTCATGCCAAACCACTCCTCTTTTCACCCTCTAAAAGGTATCACAGCTAAGTCCTTAAATTCAGATAAAATATTAGGTACATATGTTCACACCTTGCTCTTGGGCCAACCACGGCCCTATGGTGATGGAACGCAGTTAAGGGGCCAAAATGGACATTCAAAAAATCGGAATTATTGGTGCGGGCCAAATGGGCAACGGCATTGCTCATGTCATGTCACTCGCTGGTTATGATGTTTTGCTGAACGATGTGAATGAGGATGCGCTTGCGCAGGCGATGGCGCGCATCGACAAGAATATGGAACGCCAAGTTAGTCGTGACAAAATCAGTACTACAGATAAGGCCGCAGCTATTGGTCGCATCATAACGACCAGCGCATTGCCTGACCTGGGGGAAACAGATTTGGTTATCGAGGCTGCGACCGAAAAGGAAGTTGTAAAGCAGGCTATCTTTGACAGCCTCCTGCCACACCTTCAACCACACACCATTTTGACGTCTAACACGTCGTCCATCTCTATCACTCGCTTAGCAAGCCGCACGGATCGCCCAGAAAAATTCATGGGTTTTCACTTTATGAACCCTGTTCCTGTCATGCAGTTGGTGGAGCTGATCCGCGGAATCGCAACGGATGCGGAAACATTTGATGCCTGCAAAAAAGTTGTTGATCGGTTGGGGAAAACGGCAGCGTCAGCCGAAGATTTCCCCGCGTTTATCGTAAACCGTATCCTAATGCCAATGATCAACGAAGCCGTCTACACGTTGTACGAGGGTGTAGGGAACGTGGAGTCCATCGACAGCTCAATGCGCTTGGGTGCCAATCACCCAATGGGACCGCTAGAACTGGCTGACTTTATTGGTTTGGACACATGCCTTGCGATCATGAACGTGTTGCATGACGGGCTAGCCGATACAAAATACCGCCCCTGCCCGTTGCTCACAAAATATGTTGAAGCTGGTTGGCTGGGTCGCAAAACCCAGCGCGGATTTTATGACTATCGCGGCGAAACTCCCGTCCCAACAAGATAGAACTTAATCTTTTAGGCTAAGCGTATGGCTGCGAAGCCACGCCATATAACCACGTGGGTCACCTTTCCATGCTGCAATATCTTCATCAGCGATTGGGTGGCCTACGATCGGTCCTTGTGGCTTGTTCAACGAATGAACAATTTCATGAAGCAGCAAACCTTGGCGCAAAATCGGGGATATTTTATTCGCTATTTGGTATGAGCGACTATTCTGACCAGGGAAGTGCATTGGCACAACTGTAGCGCCAGATCTACGGATCAAAGCAGCGGTAAACACATTCCACTCTTCTTCAATCGCTGGACCAAAGAACGTCTCAGAAGCGGCGACTAAACCTGATGGAAACAAGGCAACTACGCCGCCATTTTTCAGATGTTGCATCGCTTCTGCACGCATTGCTACGCCTTTTTGCAGTGCATCAGGATCATGCGCGAAAGGCACCGCAATCATATAGCTGCCCGCGACCTCATCAATTGCAGTCAATAAGGATCGGGTCAAGATACGATAATCTGGACGCACACGGCCAATCAAATCAGCAAAGATCATACCGTCGACCATCCCATGAGGGTGATTGGCAACAACGATTACAGGGCCTGATTTAGGAATACGTTCTAATTGCGATTGTGGCGTCGTAAGCTCAATACCCATCACATCCAAAGCGGCACGCCAAAAGGCTTGGCCGCTTGGCGTTTCTTTTTGTTCAAATTTGCGGATGAGACGCAACACCGTGAACCTGCCAGTAAACGCCTCAATAATACGGATCAACGCTGCCTTAAACGGATCGCTAAAAGTAGAGGCATACGATAGGCTGTGCCGATCATATTGCCTAAAGCTGGCCGGCTTCGGCTGCACATCAGCAGTATTATCTTGTGCATCTTCTAACAAAGCAATCGATCCAGTTCCTTTTGAGCCTCAGGCGTCTTCACCGAATTTATCAGCGACTAGAGCAGCGAGTGCATCAGCCAACAGCTGGGCATCTGCGCCTGTAGTTTCAATTTTAATAATACTTCCATTTGACGCTGCCAACATCAAAAGCCCCATTATGCTGTCGCCTGATGCCGACATGCCATCCTTTGACACCTCTGCTTGGGCATCAAACGCCTCAACCACCTCAACCAGCTTAGCGGAGGCACGCGCATGGAGGCCTTTTACGTTTACTATAGTTAACGACAACTTGGTCATTTTATTCTCTCTAGATTTCTTGGCTGACGTTTTGGCTGTCAATATATTTCCTCCCAGCATCCAATGCCGCACTAACAGCATCGGGCAATGGTTTTGCACGCGACTTGGCCAACTTGATCAGCATCGGTAAATTCGCACCATAAAGAATACGACGTCCTTTGGGCTGACAGGCCAGCAAACTTAGGTTGGATGGTGATCCTCCAAACAGGTCTGTAACGACAACAACGCCATTCCCTTGGTCTACGCCATTCGCCGCTTCACATATCTCAGTCTGCTTCTCTGTCCGGTCATGGCTTTTTTCAATTGAGATTGCCCGAATGCCCGTTTGCAATCCAACAACATGCTCAATTGCAGCAAGATATTCTCTTGCTAAACCGCCATGCGCTACAATCACAATGCCAATCACTTAACAGCCTCATCTCTTCTATGACGGTCCAATTCTCGATGTCTCAAAGAGATTTGCCAACCTTCAGATGTTAAAACTTGGGCAAGGCATTCTGCCATTGCTACTGACCTGTGTTGCCCACCTGTGCATCCAAATGCAATGGAGAGATGAGACTTACCCTCATCTAAATGGGTCGGTAACAACCATAACACGAGATCCTCTACTTTTTCACAGAAGGTCCCAAACCGCGGATCCTGCGCAATATAGTCAGCGACGTCTTGGTCTTTACCTGTATGCGCCCGAAGGCCAGGTTCCCAATATGGGTTATTTAAAAACCTACAATCAAAAACCATATCGACACTACGAGGTAGGCCGCGCTTATAGGAGAAGGATTGAACTGATACCGAGAGACGATAATCACTCTCTTTTGCAAACCAACTTTCGACTTCAGATCTCAGTTCGTGGACATTCAGATCACTGGTATCGATCAAAACATCAGCCATCTCTCGAATAGGCCCAAGAATTTCCAATTCACTGACAATACCAGCTGCGGGCCTATTCCCCTTTGCCAAAGGGTGACGGCGCCGCGTTTCAGAGAACCGGCGTAACAAAACGTCTGTTGCACAATCGAGGAACAATAGTTCCGTTGAGAAACCCAGTTTTTGGGTCAATTGCCCAAGCGCACCTAAAACTGCCGCAGCTGAAAAATCACGGGTTCGCGGGTCAATACCAAGAGCCATTGGTTTGCCATCACTGGGTTCTTCAAGCAGCGCAGGGATCAGCCAAAGCGGCATATTATCGATCGCTTCAAATCCAACATCTTCGAGAACCTTAATCGCACTGGAGCGTCCTGCCCCAGAAGGGCCTGTGACCAGAACAACGCGTCGTGGAATAGGATCAAACTGTGTCATACGCCACTCTGCATCCCATACCTGAGATAGTGCAAGAGCATCGATGAAAAAGAATGATTTTGCACCTTATAGAGGCAAGGAATTGATTGCCCAAGAATGGATACCGATCGAGGTGACGGTAACCTGTGTTTTTCCACTCGATCCAGATCGACGACCGCTGAAACCAGTTCATTTGGAATACTAGGTGCAGACAAAATTCCGATTCCCCTCGCCTCAATCATTCCTCTAATTGATGCTGGTGCCTGGGCATGAAGTTCTGCGCCATCCATGTACAAACGCGTTCGGTCATCAGAAACTAACATCGCACCAAGCGCGATTAACTCAAACGTTAAGGACGATTTTCCAGCACCAGATGCACCTAGGATAAGCAAACCTTTGCCATCTACTGAAACGCAATTTGCATGGATGGTTTTTGCGGTCTCAGTCAGCATTGGCAGATACCATCAGACGGGTAAACCAACGACGAACCGCGCGCCCAATGGCTCAGATGTTATATCAGCCTCGGCTAGACGAATATTTTCAGCCCAGATAACACCACCATGGGCCTCAACAATTTGTTTTGAAATAGCCAAGCCAAGGCCAGAGTTGTTGCCGAAGTGCTCGTCTGGACGTTGTGAATAGAAGCGTTTGAAAATCTTCGAAAGCGCTTGTTCTGGAATGCCTGGACCTGTATCCTCAACTACAATCAAAATTCTATTTTCACGCTTTCGTGCCCAGATACGGATTGCATCACCATCTTCACAGAACGAAATCGCATTTGTGATTAGATTTACAAAAACCTGCGCTAGTCGTGCTTCCAAGCCATGAACCGCAAGAGGATTTGGAGGTAAGTCTGCAATAAAATCAATGCCTTTTGACCGCGCATTTTCGCCAAGATATTGTCCAATATTTTCGATCATAATCAGAAGGTTGAATGACTCCTCTTCCTCATTGACCAGCTCGCTATCCAAACGGGAAGCATTGGATATATCGCTGACTAAACGATCAAGGCGACGCACATCGTGTTCGATGACGTCGAGCAGCTTTTCACGTTGGTCGTCACGTTTGATGACACGGAGTGTACCAACCGCGGAACGCAACGAAGCCAGAGGGTTATTAATTTCATGTGCAACATCGGCAGCGAACTGCTCATTGCCATCTATGCGGTTATAAAGCGCCGAAATCATACCACGAAGTGCGCCACTTAATCGGCCCAACTCATCCGGCCGTGCTGTTAAATCAGGGATACGGATACGCCCAGGATTTACCTTACGAGAGTTTTTGTCACGACCCTGCTCTGCGGCAGCAGCCAAATCAGACAACGGGTTTGCGATAGTCGCAGCCAGCGCCAAACTAAGTCCAATTGAAAACAGTGTTGCGATGATAAACATCTGCAACATATTTTCATTTTCAAGACGAACCAGTGCATCGATTTCGCCAGACGCACTGGTAACAGCCACGACACCAACACTTTCAGTGCCTTGTTTGATTGGTGTGATAACACCAAACCGAGACAAGAAATCTGCATCCAATGCATTTTGGAGCTGTGTGCCTTGCACTAAACTAGCGGAAACCGAAGACTTCAACTGTTTTTCAACAGACCGAATTTCATCAGTGCTGTTTGCTGCGAACGGCGATGAGATAATAGACCAGAGCCAATTCAAACCGTCTGTCAGAACAGTTGCAGATGGCGCAATATCTTCACTCGCGCCCATGACATCGATTGTTCCGGAAATATTCGCAATCAATGTTTCTGATGGATCAAAAACAAAAACTTCAGTCCCATTACGAAGATCGAGGCCATCCAAAGTAGCGTAGATGTCGACACCGTCGCCAGTTGCTAAATTAACGGGAACACCCGTTGGCAACTGTGCTTCGATAACATCTGCAATCAATTCTGCTTCGCTCACCAATGCCGCGGCGCGCTGTACAGCTAGACTGTTACGAGATGAGTTTAGGTAGGAAATGCCAGCAATCAGAAGGCAAAGCGCAACCAGATTAAAAGTAACAATTTTCCGAGTGATTGGCGAGGCAAGTAAGGAAAACAGCCCACGCCGTTCACGGTGTGCGCGCATTTCGGAAGGTGCTGTGGCATCTGGGGCGACCCAATCGTCCCCCACAACCACATCACCGTCTCGCGATAGTACAGATGTCATATTCCGCACGATGTTCCTTTCGGCCAGCGCCAACAGGTTAACTTAGTCTTCGTTGTATCGATAACCGATACCATAAAGCGTCTCAATCGCTGAGAACTCATCATCAACCGTCCGCATTTTTTTGCGTAACCGCTTGATGTGGCTATCGATGGTACGATCATCAACATAAACTTGATCAGCATAGGCAACACCTGTCAGTTGATCACGCGATTTCACGAAACCAGGACGCTGAGCTAAAGCTTGCAGAAGCAAGAACTCTGTCACGGTCAAAGAGACGTCGCTGCCCTTCCACGAAACCGCGTGGCGTATAGGATCCATACGCAACTCACCGCGTTCCATAACGTTGGTTTCTTCACTGTCAGCTACAATTTCGCCCGCTTGAGCATTTTGGCGACGCAGCAATGCACGAATGCGCTCAACCAACAAGCGTTGAGAAAACGGCTTCTTAACGTAGTCATCAGCACCCATGCGGAGACCCAGAACTTCGTCAATTTCATCATCTTTAGAAGTCAGAAAAATTACTGGCATTTTCGTTTTTTGACGAATGCGCTGAAGTAAATCCATTCCATCCATGCGAGGCATCTTAATGTCCAATACTGCCATGTCAGGCAATTTTTTATTGAACGCATCAAGTGCGGCTTGTCCATCGTGATATGTCTCTACTTCGAAACCTTCGGCCTCGAGAGTCATTGAAACAGACGTCAGGATATTCCTGTCGTCGTCAACCAATGCAATCTTGCTCATTGCACGTATCCTTGTACTAAAACTACTGTCATAGTAATTTTTTTTCTTTTCGGTACGATTGGCAGATTGGATCAGCGAATCAATCCCACATTGCGAATCGCGCATAAATCTCGCCACATTTGACCATTAAAATAGTTAGTAATGGCTAAATTGCGGCACTTTCGCGCCAACCGTGTATCTGCGAGGTCAGTTTGCTAAAAAAGAATTCGATGATGGCGCTAACGGTTGCGCTAACGGACCATAACCGACCTGTTCATGTATGAAAACAGCATGTTAAGACCAAGGAAGGTGTAGTGCAGGCGGCTGTGTCTGCGTTACTTGGTTCAACCGCGAAAGCGGAAGCAGGAGAGACATGATGACTTTTGGACGCGCAAACCCGCAATTCCAAGTTGAAGACCAAGGGATTACAGACTTGGGCAATGTCTATTATAACCAAGCGGAACCTGCCTTGGTTGAAGCAGCTGTTAAGCGCGGCGAAGGTCAACTCGGCAAAGGTGGCGCATTTCTGGTAACAACCGGCAAGTTCACTGGCAGATCACCAAAAGATAAGCACGTTGTTAAAACCCCGTCAGTAGAAGACACAATCTGGTGGGAAAATAATACTGCGATGTCACCCGAAGGGTTTGACGCGCTTCACGTTGATATGCTGGAACACATGAAGGGCCGTGACTATTGGGTCCAAGATCTTATCGGTGGCTCCGACCCTGCATATGCCATCAATGTCCGCATGATCACCGAACTTGCGTGGCACGGACTATTTATTCGCCACATGCTGCGTCGCCCCGGTCGCGATGCGCTGGATCACTTCTTGGCCGACTTTACAGTTATCAACTGTCCAAGCTTCCAGTCAGACCCAGCTAAGCATAATTGCCGGTCAGAAACAGTGATCGCGATGAACTTTGATAAAAAGCTAATCCTCATTGGTGGAACAGAATACGCTGGCGAAAACAAAAAGTCCGTCTTCACCTTGCTCAACTACCTACTCCCAGACAAAGGCGTCATGCCGATGCACTGCTCTGCCAACCACGCAACTGGGGACCCTGTAGATACAGCTGTGTTCTTTGGTCTCTCAGGCACGGGTAAAACAACATTGTCCGCTGATCCAGCGCGTGAACTGATTGGAGATGATGAGCATGGCTGGTCTGATCGCGGCACATTTAACTTTGAGGGTGGGTGTTATGCTAAAACCATCAACCTGAGTGTCGAGGCAGAACCTGAAATTTTTGCTACAACTGAAAAATTCGGAACCGTAATTGAAAACATGGTCTTTGATAACGAGACCAAAGAACTAGATTTCGAAAATGACAGCCTTACCGCCAACATGCGTTGCGCGTACCCCCTGCACTATATCTCTAACGCAAGCGATGACGCACAAGGTGGACACCCAAAGAACATCATCATGCTAACCTGCGACGCTTTTGGGGTATTACCTCCCATAGCGCGACTGACACCTGCACAAGCCATGTACCACTTCCTATCAGGCTTCACGTCGAAAGTCGCAGGTACAGAGCGTGGTGTCACAGAACCGGAGCCAACTTTCTCAACCTGTTTTGGCGCACCGTTCATGCCTAGACGCCCAGAGGTGTACGGTAACCTATTACGCAAAAAAATCGCAGAACACGGGGCAACCTGCTGGTTGGTCAATACTGGCTGGACCGGCGGCGCATATGGGACGGGTTCCAGAATGCCAATCAGTGCAACACGTGCTTTGTTGACGAGTGCGCTGGACGGATCGCTAGCATTTGCAGAATACCGAAAAGATCCAAATTTTGGTTTTGACGTTCCCGTTGAGGTCAGTGGCGTTGTGGATATTTTACTTGATCCGCGCCAGACTTGGGATGATGCAGCCGCTTACGATGTTCAGGCAAAAAAGTTGGTCGACATGTTCGCTAACAACTTTGTTCAATACCTACCTCATATTGATGATGACATCAAAACTGCCGCAATCGGGTAAGCACTCCAGTAAAAGAGACCCAGAAGGGCCGCGATTTTTACTGCGGCCCTTCTGGGATGATTAAGCCGCCTCAGCAGCTGGCAGCGAGACCAAATCAGAAACTGGCATCTCGAGCAGATACCGGGTCTCTTCATTGCCAAGATAACTCAAAAAATCTTCCATCGGCACGCCTGAACCTTTGCGGTACCACCGCAATGCTCCTGTATCATTGTGCATATATCCCATACGCTCAGCAAAGCCTTTGAATGCGACAGTGCGCACCATTAACCCAATAATATAGTTTGAGTTCCAGCGTTGCATCGCTGTCAACAATCCACAGCGGGCTAATACCGTCGGCAATCCGTTACCGCGAAATAGGCCAGGGTTATCGCTCATCCAGACTACGTCGTGATAAATCACGCGGCCAGTAATGTTACGGGCACCTGGACTCGCGCGGAACCGAGAGCGATCAAGATCAATATCTGGAATAGCAGGAGGAAACTCACGGAAGCGATTGAACATGTACCGACCAAGGTTTTCGTGCTTCAAATCTAAAAGGCGTACTGCTTGAGTGTGCATCAAGTCACCATCAAGATCGCGGCCCATCAACCAAAATGCGTTTCCTTCGTTGAGGTTCTGGATGTCTGAGTCGAAAAGAGCACCAAGCGCTTGCTTTGGACGGTCTCGCAACAGAATTTCACGGTACTCATCAAATCAGTCCCAATTTGAGCATCAAGCCCACCTTCAGATAAAGTTTACTGGCTACTGTCGGTAAAAAGCGCCGAATCGGTTTGAGTTTGAATCGGCATATTTGTGCCATCAAAAGAATACTTCCCAGTGACGTTACCAAAAATTTAAATTTAAATCCCGTTTTTTACTATCTTTAGATCGAAATTTATCGAAATTTCTTCGGATGGGGCGATAAATTGACTTGAATCTAGTCCAAATATCTCAATTTCATCCGTAGGCTCGACTAAAGCAAACAAAGCTGAGCTTCCGTCAGGGAATCGCCCCCCTAACATAAGACGGCGATAATTCACCGCCTGAAGCTCACCAACACCGCCCCGCGGAACCATAGTGTAGACATGGTCGACACGTGCATTTTGCGTAGTTTGGACCTCATGGAAAGACTGATTTAACATCCGCGCAAAATCTTCACCGCCGGGCATTTGGTCTATTTTTTTCCCCACGCTGCTCCGTGCTTTTTCACGACCAAACCAATTTACATAAAATGATTTCTCGCCAAACTCGACACAAATCCATCCCGCAGCAGTGTGGCGATATACTATCAAAAATGGCCGAACATGGCTCATCTCTTCTGCTTCAATATTACCGCCACCCAATGCCCATGAACGGAAAGTTTCACGCATTAACGGTGATTTTTGGGCCCAGATACTTTGCAAAGAGTGTTGCTGTTGATGGAAAAACCATCCATTTGGCTCTTCATGCTTCAAATATTGCAGTCCATTTACATCCAAAGACTGACCACGCAACCAAGCATGGCCTCGCGCTAAGATTTCATTCGCTTCTGGTAATGCGTGGGCACCTGCTTCAGTTAATTCGTACCGGCGATCCACAACCCTAAAGAGAACAACTCCTTTGATCTCCTCCAGATTGTCGATGTGCCGGCGAACGGTCTGGCGTGTACTACCAAGTTCCTCAACTGCATGCGAAAGGTTCAAGCGCTTCGCAAGTGTCGAGAATGACCTAATCATCTCGAAAAAAAGGGGATTAGTTACTTCTTTCACGGGCATCCAGTTTTTCGACGTGGCCAATCTTTAATGTCGCAGATGACCTAACCACATAATTCAATGGTACGCAAATCATACATCAAAGCAACATCTATGGTTGAAAAATGTTCAAATCCACCTAATTGCCGAAATTTTAACTTTCTAGCATTATGGTAATAACTCAACTGTAGATGAACCCAATGCCCCATGAAGTAGATATTCACGTAGGTCGCAAACTAAAGCAGGCGCGCACCTTGCGTCGTTATTCACAGACTGACGTTGCTCGCGGCCTGAAGCTTTCGTTTCAACAAATTCAAAAGTATGAAATTGGCTCAAACCGCATCGCGGCAAGCCGATTGTATGAGCTATCAAAAATTCTTGACGTGCCAACGTCATATTTTTTTGAAGGCCTAGCAGAAGAAGCTGTAAATCCAGCAGACAATGCAATGGACATCGTGAGTGCAGTTGCTTCCATCAAGGATGAACAACTAAAATCACGTATCATTACGTTCATTCAAGACGTTGTTGGTACGACAACTGCGCGTACTAACAGAACTTAAAACATCGCAGCGCAGCGCACTAAGTTGAGACCTGCAATCAGCAGAACAACTAGCGTCGCGCAGCGAAACACCCCTTGATCAATTTGGTCGAAAACGCGCACGCCCAACCACAATCCCAGAAGGGGCTGGAGGTACCATTGCCAAACTGAATGGCAATGTTTCAGAGCGCAAAACGCCCGATCCTAAATGCGCAAAAGTTAGAGCGACAGCCCCTATCCCATATATCACACCCTGTATTCACATGTGATCGTTCTTGTTGGTGCCAAGCGCAGCCAAATAAGCGACTGTAGGTGGCCCCCAGATACCTGACAAACCACCTATGAAACCTGCAAAAGTGCCAATCCCTGCAGCGACACGGAAAGACTGGCCCGATAGCTTCACTTCCACTCCAGCAAGCTGCAGCAACGCAAACAGCACAATTGGCAGGCCAATCACCAAGAGCATCGTCTGCAAGGGCAATAGTCGGACCAATTGAGCCCCAACGACTAAAGCAAAAAGCCCAAAAATAAGAATACTCGAAATTTTATAATAGAATTTCACGTAGCGGCCGGCCCCTGCCGAAGCGCCTGGAACACATTTGTGCAAAGTGTTGGCACTATGAGGTCCGCAAGTGCCAATTCTGGCGACAGGAACGTACTGAGGCCAGAAACAAACACCATTGGCATTGCAAAACCCACGATCCCTTTTACGATCCCAGCGATTGCTGCAACCAAAACAGCAAAGCACAAGTGCTGAAACGTGAGAATTTCAAGAAGTTGTTCCATGGTTGCGCTATAATACGTTGGTTAGAACCCAACAGTCCGAAATCAATAGAGCAACAATATATTGTTTTTAAGTTTATTTAGGCATTTTTATTGCGCACCGCCTGCACCTCACGTAAAATGGTGGTAGCAAATGAGGAATCTACAAATGCCAAAAGTCCAGCAGAACCCGCAGAATGATACCACAGTTATATTGACCGACCTATTGGCCTTAACCCAGTCCGCACTTGTACCAGTTCAAACCATTCTGGAAACTGCGACAATGCATCTGCGAAGCCTCGTATCGAAGAACAGTCGGGTATCTGGGCAACTTATTGAAGAACATCAGACAGCGACACACGGCCTTGCATGGCTTGCCACCTACTCCCAGTCGTTGGAACAAATGCAAAAGTGGGCCGAAGGTTTAATTAAAGCAGACAAGTTTGGCGAAACTGAGCAGCTCATTTTACAGATCACCTTTGGAGAATACCTTTGGCAGATCTATGGCGGCATCCAAATGAACCAAAGTGAGGTCTTGCGATTACAGGATTTGGGCTTGGCCCAAGATGACATGCGGGGCATGATGGAGCCTGCGATTCAAACGTTAACCCAAAATGGGAACACCCAAGCAGCACGCATTCGGTTGGTTACTTTGATGCAGGAGCAATCAGCAAATTTAACCGTTGGTGCGACTGGTCTTGATGACGAGCTGGAAATGATCCGCGAACAATTCCGTCGCTATGCCGTGGAAAAGATCGAACCATTCGCGCATGATTGGCACCTAAACGATGAATTAATACCAATGAAAATCATCGAAGAATTGGCAGAAATGGGCGTGTTCGGGTTAACAATTCCAGAAGAGTTCGGCGGATTTGGTCTTTCAAAAGCGTCCATGTGCGTCGTGTCAGAAGAACTGTCGCGGGGATACATCGGCGTCGGCTCCTTGGGGACACGATCCGAGATCGCAGCAGAATTGATTATAGCAGGCGGAACTGAAGAGCAAAAACAAAAATGGTTACCTCGACTGGCATCCGCTGCGACCTTACCGACAGCTGTGTTCACGGAACCCAATACAGGCTCTGACCTTGGTTCGCTTCGCACGCGCGCAGTGAGGGACGAAAATGGTAATTACCAAATAACGGGAAACAAGACATGGATTACCCATGCCGCTCGTACCCAAGTCATGGCCCTACTTGCCCGCACCAATTCGGATGATGACACCTACAAGGGGCTGTCAATGTTCCTTGCGGAGAAAACACCTGGCGACGACAGTAACCCATTTCCGACAGAAGGTATGACAGGTGGAGAAATTGAAGTGCTTGGCTATCGTGGTATGAAAGAATACGAACTTGCTTTTGATGGCTTCCAAGTCAAAGGTGAGAATTTGCTAGGTGGAGAAGAAGGCGAAGGCTTTAAGCAATTGATGGAGACGTTTGAGTCTGCAAGGATTCAAACCGCAGCTCGGGCGATTGGCGTAGCACAGTCAGCGTTAGATTTATCAATGCAATATGCCATCGACAGAAAACAATTTGGCAAATCACTGATCGAATTTCCACGCGTGGCAAACAAGTTAGCAATGATGGCAGTCGAAATTATGGTTGCGCGCCAGCTCACGTATTTCTCAGCCTTTGAGAAAGATGACGGACGGCGTTGTGATGTAGAGGCCGGAATGGCCAAACTACTCGGCGCGCGTGTCGCATGGGCAGCTGCAGACAATGGTTTGCAAATTCACGGTGGCAACGGCTTTGCGCTTGAATACAAAATAAGTCGCGTATTGTGCGACGCACGCATTCTCAATATCTTCGAAGGTGCGGCAGAGATTCAAGCACAGGTCATTGCCCGCCGACTACTGGGATAGGGCTGACTGCTGGTTTTGAATTGATAGATGATGGTTATGAGAAAACTTCAGATTGGACCTGACATGCGTTTCGCGGCCCTCATCCTCCTTACATTAGTTTCGGCATGCCAAGCGGACGAAACCGTGCGCGCCTACGGTGCAGCGGATAGAATATGGACGCTGGCTGACATTAACGAGCAACCCTTCGATGCCAATGCAACACTTACATTTCCAGGTAACGACACGATCGCAGGCAAAGCACCGTGTAATCAATATTCCGCCAGCATGACAGTTCCCTACCCCTGGTTTGAAGTGGGCCCAATCCGTACTACGAAAATGGCTTGTCCCGACCTGCAAAAGGAAGCTGAATACCTGAAAATCCTGCAGCAGATGACGCTCTCAGAGTTCCTTGGAAACGTTTTGATCCTCAGCACGTCAGAAGGGCAGAACATGGTTTTCAAATTCGACGGTTAAACGCATCGATAAAACGCGCGCGCGCCTCAGGCAATGGTCGCCCACCCAATGTGGCCGCGACCTGAGAGTGAAAGAAATGTCCGGTTGTTTTGAGACTTTCAAATACTTCTAAATCTGGTCCTTTGCCTACACCACGCAAAATACCTGGCAACGGCAACAAACGATCGGCCCATTCCCCAGCCGCAGATCGTGATACTGCACAGCCTGATCTTGGTGAAACAAAACCCAAATCAGCGGTCATACCCGACACCGCACAGGCATCCAGCTGCAATGCAAAACCAACTTCGGCCAACAGTGCAATTTCCCATTTAAGATAGGCCAGCGGCCAAACCTCTGGGTGTTCAAGAAGATCAAGTAATTGCTCAGTTTGACGATAGAAGGCCGCATGTTGTTGGCGTTCTGGCAAACAATAGCTCAGCAGGCCTGTAACTGCGTTCAGCCCTGCCAACATCAATCGATCCGACATCGCCACCGCTGCACGGCTACGAATTGGTTCTACGGTATAGCTACCAATGTGATCCTCAAGGCGTGCGCGCCAGACCACATCCAATTGTGCGCCAGGTTGTAAAACTGGCCCCATCCGCCGCCCTGCCCCACCTCGGACAACACCGGCATGAAGTCCATGCGTTTCAGTAAAAACTTCAATGATGGCAGAGCTCTCGCCATGGCGTCGTACAGCCACCAATATGCCCTCACCGCGCCATTCCATGTCAGGAAAGTCCCTCTTGATCTAACAGGTGACGTCCCAACCGATCTTCGACTTCAATCACCCACAAGTCTGGGTCAAAACCTTTTTGGCGATCGATGGATGCATCAACATCCCGATCGGCCTCGCTTGCCAACTCCGACCAATTGCGTTCCCCAGTCATCAGATCAAAGGAACGCTGGAACAAGACGGCTTTGCCATCAAGCATACATAACTTAACCAAAACCGCTCCCCCCGTATCGTCGCCATGGGCAACAACAAAAGCAGGGATATCAAACATTCGCAAGCGCATCAGGTAAGCGTCCACCCAAAAGCGTGAGGTTAGCTTTGCCATGGGGAACCCTTGGGCTTCATCTTACCCAAAAAACTCTCCCCGAAGGGCCGGTTGGAGAGTGGCTCAGGCATTTCCGTCTTTGAAATTCAAACCCATTTCAGAATAGCGTTCGGCCTCATCCAGCCAACCGCTGCGAACTTTAACCTGTAGAAACAAATGTACCCGGCGGCCAAGGAATTCTTCCAGCTCTTCGCGCGAGGCTTTTGAAACCGCTTTGATGGTCTCACCTTTGTGGCCCAGCAGAATGCCTTTGTGGCCGTCGCGGATAACGTAAATAATCTGGTCGATACGTGCTGACCCATCTTTACGCTCTTCCCATTTCTCAGTTTCCACCGTCAGCTGGTAAGGCAGCTCTTGATGAAGGCGCAGGGTCAGCTTTTCACGGGTCATTTCTGCCGCAATCATGCGCAGCGGAAGGTCAGCGATTTGATCTTCAGGATATAGCCACGGCCCCTCAGGCACTTCTTCAGCCAGCCACTTACGCAGCGTATCAACACCGTGGCCTTTCTCTGCTGAAATCAGGAACGTTTCGGTGAACGGATAGCGCTCGTTCAACGCTTTGGTCAGGCCCAGAAGTTTCGGTGCCTCAACACGATCAATCTTGTTAACGGCCAACGCAACCTTGCGATGCGCGCCAATGTCATTCAGCCCCTCAAGGATGCGTTCTACGCCCTCAGTGATACCACGGTTAGCTTCAACCAAAAGAACAACAACGTCCGCATCAGCTGCACCACTCCAAGCCGCCGCAACCATTGCGCGGTCTAAACGACGCTTTGGTGCGAACAAGCCTGGCGTGTCGACAAAAACTATTTGCGTCTCACCTTCCATCGCAACACCGCGGATGCGGGCCCGCGTTGTTTGCACTTTGTGCGTTACGATTGATACTTTCGCCCCAACCATACGGTTGAGCAAAGTTGACTTACCTGCATTCGGTTCGCCGATAAGGGCTACAAAGCCTGCGCGGGTGGTCATGTTAATTCTCCAATTCCGACAAAAGCGCTTTGGCCGCTGCCTGTTCTGCCTGTCGTTTTGATCCTGCTGTCGCAATCGCCTCGGCCCCAGAATCAAGTCGGGCGGCAATTGTGAAGACAGGTGCATGGTCGGGTCCGCTACGAGACGTTTCAACATACTTCGGCGGGTTCATTTTGCGGGCTTGAGCCCATTCTTGTAGCGCTGTTTTGGGATCACGGGCATCGTCTTCGACGCCTTCAATCCGTGTTCTCCAAAACCTAAGGATAAAGTCGCGCGCCGTGTCATACCCAGAGTCGAGGTAAACAGCAGCAATTACAGCTTCCATCGCATCACCCAGCAAGGCTTGTTTGCGACGCCCACCAGAAATCATCTCGGACCGACCAAGTCGCAAGACCTCACCGATACCAATCTCGCGGGCGACGTCTGCACAAGTCTCTTTGCGCACCAACGCGTTGTAACGCGGCGCAAGCTGTCCCTCGGCCGCATCCATGTCGCTAAGGTATAGCGCCTCAGACATCACAAGCCCCAAGACGCGGTCACCTAGGAACTCCATACGCTGGTTGTCGCTGCGCGTATTGGACGACATCGATGAATGCGTAACAGCACGCGATAACAGAGCTGTGTCTTTAAACGCATGGCCAATACGAACCTCAAAGGCTTTTAGTTCAGCACTCAGCTTCATAGCGAGTTACCCAACGTTATCGGCCCATATGCGTTCATTCGTATCAATTTACACCCTTAAAGAAGCGATCACTACGCCAAGTCCAGAAATACAACATTGAGCTGCCAGCTGACGAAAACATGATTCGATCTGCGCGGCCAATTAAGTTTTCATAAGGTACAAATCCAACACCACCACCAAGCTGGGCAAACCGGCTATCAGTTGAGTTATCGCGATTATCACCCATGAAGAAATAGTGGGCTTCAGGGACTAAGAAAATACCCGTGTTGTCTTGGCCTTGGTTCGCGATATTCAAAACGACATGCTGTGATCCATCGGGGAAAGTCTCAGCCCAGCGCGACTTCTCACAAACTGCACCTTCGCCAACAGGACCATTTTCGCATCTTGGCTCAAGACGGTGTGGTCCCTGTGGGCCTTTAACTTCTATGAATGTTCCTGCAGGTGTTTGTGGAACGGCAACGTCGTTCAAGTATAAAATCCCATCTTTGACCTGCACTTTGTCACCGGGCAATCCAACCAGACGTTTAATGTAATCGGTCCCATTAACAGGATGGCGGAATACAACAACATCGCCACGCTCCGGATCGCCGGCCCAGAAACGACCGTTGTCGCTATCAAACGCACCACAGATTTTCTGTGCGTCTAGGTTAACGCCAAAACGATCAAGGCGAATGCTGGGACAGGACGCGTATGAATAGCCATAAGCCATCTTGTTCACGAATAGGAAATCACCAATCAAAAGCGTTTCTTTCATCGAACCTGACGGGATCCAGAAGGGTTGGAAGAATAGAGTGCGGAAAACACCTGCAATAAGCAACGCATAGACCACTGTCTTAATAGACTCGATGATCTGATTTCCTTCTTTTTTAGCCTTAGCCATCTTTAAGTCATCCCTACTCGGTTGGTTGAGGGGTACATGCGACCCCCACGCCATCAAGTCAAGCTATGGGGCGTGCTTCGATAAGGACAAATGCTTGTGCCCAAGGGTGATCATCCGTCAAAGTTACGTGAATTACAGCCTCATGGCCCTCAGGCGTCATGGCCCCTAATCGTTCAGCAGCCCACCCTGTCAATGCCATTGTCGGCTGGCCTGTCTTCAAATTGGCAACGGACATATCCCGCCAAGCAATACCCATGCTCAATCCTGTGCCTAATGCCTTTGAACATGCCTCTTTTGCAGCCCAACGCTTAGCGTAGGTGCCAGCCACATCTTTGCGCCGTTCAGCCTTGGCCTGTTCGACTTCTGTAAACACCCGATTGCGAAATCGATCACCAAACCTATTCAGCGTGCCTTGGATGCGCTCAATATTGGCTAGATCGGTTCCGATTCCCAGGATCATGCAAAATTCCCGTTCCGGGCTTCGTCCATCAAGCGGCGCATTTCAGCCATCGCTGGCTGCAATCCGCGAAAGATAGCTTCGCCAATCAGGAAGTGACCGATGTTCAGCTCCATCACCTCTGGAAAAGCAGCAACCGGTTTGACAGTTTCATATGTGAGCCCGTGGCCAACATGAACTTCCAGTCCCAAAGAATGCGCATAGGTACTCATATCGCGTAGGCTGTTCAGCTCGCGATCACGATCCTCCAAACGATTTTCGTGATATGAATCGCAATATGCACCCGAATGAAGTTCAATAACCTGCGCACCGATACGATGGGCCGCATCAATTTGGCGAACGTCCGCTGCGATAAAAATAGAGACGCGACATCCTGCATCACGCAAAGGCGCAATATAATGAGCCAACCGGTTCTCTTCACGGGCAACCTCTAAGCCACCTTCAGTGGTACGCTCCTCTCGTTTTTCGGGAACAATACATACCGCGTGGGGTTTATGACGAAGAGCAATTTGTTGCATCTCTTCCGTCGCAGCCATCTCAAAGTTCAATGGCACGGTTAGAATATCCATCAAGCCTTCAATATCAGCATCAGAAATATGCCTGCGATCTTCGCGTAAATGTGCTGTTATTCCGTCAGCGCCAGCTTCCTGTGCAATGCGTGCGGCACGTAAAGGATCAGGTGTATCGCCACCACGCGCGTTACGAACGGTCGCAACATGGTCGATATTTACGCCCAAACGTAGTTTTTCAGATGTAGTCATTGGGTGCCTCAGATTGAGATTCAGGTTATATCTACAGGGATACAATCACGAATGAATATAAGCACACATGAGAATTGTATCAACACGCGATAACTTACTCGCTGTCTTTAACCTCTGCTTCAGCTTTACGCTTAGCTTCTGCCTTTGCACCTGCCTTAGCCTTTAGTGCTTCGAATTTCGCTTTAATAACGCCCTTGCGTCGATGCTGATAGGCACGGATCAACGGGACGCTAATGTAATAGCATATCGTGCTAAACACGATTCCTGGGATTATTGCGCCAACCATGTAGGGATAGAAAATCTCGTCGTAAAAGACGGAGATACCATGCCAATCCGTTGGCCGCCCCATCCATACCGCCTTGAGATTATATATAAGGTCCCCACCCGCATCCGCGAACTTGCCGCCAAAAGAGCGATGCGCGTCAGCTGCCATTTCAGTACCAAGCAGCCAGTGCCCCGTTTGCAACGACATCACAGCGATTGGAACATAGGTCAGCGGATTACCAAAAAACGTACCCATCAAGGACGCCAACATGTTCCCGCGCATCAGTTTGGCCATAAAAACGGCAACAAAGAAATGCATTGTATAGAATGGGGTGAAGGCGGCAAATACACCCGCCCAAATTCCACGCGCAATCCGTTCCGGGCTATCTGGAAGGCGGCGCAAGCGGTGCCGCACATAATGAAACGCGCGCGTCCAACCTCCACGCGGCCAGAGAAATTCGACCACCGCACGCAGATATGTTTTTGGATCGCGGCGTTTAAAAATCACCGTTAATGTCCTCTATCAGTCATCCCGATTTCGCAGCATCTGCGTCGGGTAGATCTATGTTTCTATATCGCTCAATCGCCGCCACGCCGTCCTGGGCACTTAGTGCTCCAGTAAGCGTATGCAAATGCTGTACATCGCGTAAATCAACATCAATCAGTATCAAGAAATAATCTGGCTTACGGTCCATGAATCTCAAGTCAGAGATATTGGCTCCGGTTTCACCGATCAAGGAGCAAACCCTACCTAAAACGCCAGCTCCGTTGCCAATCGTCATACGAAGCGTAGCCGTATATTCTGCGGCATGGCTTCCATCGTGCCAATGAAGGTCTAACCAATCATCCAGCCGATCTTCCAATGTGATCAACTTTTCGCAATCGATCGTGTGAACAACGACCCCGCGCCCGCGCATGATGATGCCAACAATTCGCTCGTCAGGAAGTGGCTGACAACACTTTGCGCGCTCAAACGACTGCCCTGCTTTCAACCCGATAACTGCACGACTTGAGTCGACGGGCGTTCCCTTTTGCGCAGTTAATTCAGGGTAAATAGCCTGCACGACCTGACGCCCTGTCAACTCAGCGCTGCCCAAACGAGCTAAAACCTCATCAAGGTCTTTTAACCGCAAGACGAGCGCCGCAGCTTCTAAAACCTTCTCAGTGGATTTCTGCCCCACATTAGCAAATGCTGATCTGGCCAATTCACGACCAAGTTTAATAAAACTGTCTCGATCGGCCTCACGAAGAGAACGACGGATCGCAGTTTTAGCTTTGCCTGTAGTCGCAATCTCAAGCCACGTGGTTTGTGGCGATTGACCTTCGGCGGTGATAATTTCAACAGACTGGCCATTCTTTACACGTGTCCACAACGGTACGCGCATACCGTCAATTTTTGAACCAACACACGCGTTGCCAATCCGCGTATGGATAGCATAGGCAAAATCAATTGGCGTTGCACCACGAGGCAATTTAACCACCTCGCCCTTAGGTGTGAAGCAAAACACCTGATCTGAATACATCTCAAGCTTAACCGCCTCTAAGAAGTCCTCGTGATCATCTTCGCCATCAAACTGTTCTGTAAGTTGCGAAATCCACTTAGCTGGATCAACGGCAAAAGGGTTCTGCGTGCGTACGCCATCTTTGTAAGACCAATGTGCAGCAACGCCTGTTTCAGCCACATCGTGCATCTGGCGAGTCCGAATTTGGACCTCAACCCGTTTACCATCACGTCCAGAAACTGTCGTGTGAATGGACCGATAACCATTGGTTTTGGGCTGGCTTATATAGTCCTTAAAACGACCAGGTACTGCGCTCCAACGTTGGTGGATCGCCCCCAACGTTCGATAGCTGTCTTCTTCACTACTTGTCACAATACGAAAACCATAAATGTCACTGAGACGGCTAAAGGATTGATCCTTTTCCTGTATCTTACGCCAAATCGAATATGGCTTTTTCGCCCGCCCAAACACTTCTGCATCAATGTCCACTTTTTGCAACTCCATCCGCATATCGCCGGTGATGCGCTCGATCACATCGCCAGTCTCACGTTGAAGGCTCACAAAACGTCGCATAATACTTGATCGGCCTTCAGGGTTAAGAACACGAAATGCCAAATCTTCCAGCTCTTCACGCATCCATTGCATACCCATACGGCCAGCCAGTGGTGCAAAAATATCCATAGTTTCACGGGCTTTTTGAACCTGTTTCTCAGGACGCATCGATTTGATAGTGCGCATGTTGTGAAGGCGGTCAGCCAGCTTCACCAAAATAACGCGCATGTCCTTGGACATCGCCATAAACAGTTTGCGAAAGTTTTCTGCTTGTTTGGTTTCTGAACTGTTTAGCTGGAGATTGGTCAGTTTGGTAACGCCATCAACCAACTTGGCAACTTCTTCGCCAAACAGATCCGACACGGAAGCATATGATGCTTTGGTGTCTTCAATAGTGTCATGTAAAAGGGCAGTAATTATAGTGCCATCATCCAAGTCCTGCTCAGTCAGGATCGCGGCAACCGCGACTGGATGGCTAAAATATGGCTCGCCAGAATGACGGAACTGGCCATCATGCATTTCTGCACCAAACTCATACGCAGAGCGGATAAGCGCTTCATTGGTTTTGGGATTGTAGTTGCGGACCAGCGCGATCAGATCGTCGGCAGATATCATTTGGTCCGCATCCTAGCGTTTGGCCTTAGCTTTGGCCTTGTGCAGCCATCAATTGGCGAAGCAACATTTCTTCGTTCATGCTGTCTTCTTCTGGCTTATCTTGCTCAGCGCCCATCAACAAAGCCATCGCATCTTCCTCAGCCTCATCGACTTCGATTTGCGTCTGGTTGCTTTCGATCATCCGCTCACGCAGATCATCAGCACTTTGTGTTTCTTCAGCGATTTCGCGCAAAGAAACTACAGGGTTTTTGTCATTGTCACGATCAACAGTGATTGCTGAACCGGCGGAAATTTCGCGCGCACGATGGGATGCAAGCATCACCAGATCGAAACGGTTCGGAACCTTGTCTACACAGTCTTCTACGGTAACGCGGGCCATGGCCAAGCTCCAAAATTTGGTAAGTGTTGAGGGTTGGTATTTATTGCCCTTTTGCTAAGTTTACAAGCGTCTATTGCTGAACATTTAAAGGTATTACATCTACTTTTTCGCCCGAGGGTAGCGCATCCAACATTTCAGACGCATTCAAGCCCAAGATTGGGTGAACCCAATCCGGCGCAATATCCATCATCGGGATTAAAACAAAAGCCCGATCTTGCACACGAGGGTGCGGGACAATTAACTCTGTTGGCGCTTCATTCTTTTGGGTGGCTAAGTCCAAGTTACGCCACCTGTCGTGTGTTTTTAGGCTTGGACACACAACATCTTCGACGCCAATCAAATCCAAGTCCAAAGTTCGTTGTCCCCATCGTTGGATGCGCTTACGTCCAAACTCCTGTTCAATCGTATGTAACGTTTCTATTACTTCAGATGGCGACCACACTGTTTCTAGCAAACAAGCCGCATTTACATAGTCAGGGCCTGCACCGACAGGGAAACACGGGGTTTGATAAAATCTACTGATTTTACGAATCACCAGACGACGACCGCGCAATGCCTCAATTGCCTGTTCAACAATAAATTGGGGGCTGGCTTCAGCCGCCTGTTGATTGCTCCCAAGAGCAATTATCATCTGTATTTTATCTTTGTGCACTTTTCCACCTTTTCACACAGAATGACACCTTGCTTGATTGTACAAAATACTTATTTTCGACGTTACACGTAGTTGTAGTTATTTTTCACTCACGAAATTGTTGGCTGCGCTGTTCATCGGAAAGGTACTTTGATGTTTTACAAAGACGAACGTCTTGCGCTGTTCATCGATGGATCGAATTTGTATGCCGCTGCCAAAGCGCTTGGGTTCGACATCGACTACAAACTTTTGCGTAAAGAGTTCATGCGTCGCGGGAAACTGTTGCGCGCATTTTATTATACTGCGCTTTTAGAAAACGATGAATATTCTCCAATTCGCCCACTGGTAGATTGGCTGAACTACAACGGATTTACGATGGTCACTAAACCGGCCAAAGAATACACTGACAGTATGGGCCGGCGTAAGATTAAAGGTAACATGGATATCGAACTTGCTGTCGATGCCATGGAACTTGCTCCTCACGTCGATCACATCGTTATCTTTTCGGGCGATGGCGACTTCCGTCCATTGGTTGAAAGCATTCAGCGTCAAGGCGTTCGGGTGTCCGTGGTTTCCACGATCCGAAGCCACCCACCAATGATTTCAGATGATTTACGTCGTCAGGCTGACAACTTCATCGAGCTGGAAGAGTTGAAAGACGTGCTTGGCCGTCCACAACGTGAATTCTCCGAAAAGTCTGAAGATGTCCCTTCAGATCACTAAAACTGGTTGCCGGTTAAGCTGGCGACCAATCCACGCCCTTTCACAATTGCCTCCTGCGCCACTTCGCGGGGTGGACCTTGGGGACTGGCGATATTAACTCTGCCACAACTGATGATGGAGAGAATGATGCCCAATGACCCTTTGACGCTTTACTTGGCGGCCCCACGTGGCTTTTGTGCAGGCGTCGACCGCGCGATCAAGATCGTTGAAATGGCAATCGATAAATGGGGTGCACCCGTTTATGTCCGTCACGAAATTGTTCACAATAAATTTGTTGTTGATGGCCTTCGTGACAAGGGGGCGATCTTTGTCGAAAACTTAGACGAGTGCCCAGATGACCGTCCCGTCATCTTCTCAGCACACGGCGTTCCAAAATCGGTGCCCAACGCAGCCCAAGCTCGCCAGATGGTATTTGTCGATGCAACCTGCCCGCTGGTCAGCAAAGTTCACATCGAAGCACAGCGCCATTCGGACCAAGGCTTGCAAATGATCATGATCGGTCACGAAGGGCATCCTGAAACTGTAGGCACAATGGGGCAACTTCCTGACGGAGAAGTTTTGTTGGTCGAAACCCCCGGCGATGTCGCTAACGTCACTGTCCGCGACCCCGACCAACTTGCCTACGTGACACAGACAACGCTTAGCGTTGATGACACGGCAGACATAGTTGCGGCTCTCAAAGACCAGTTTCCTAAAATCGTTGGGCCGCACAAAGAGGACATCTGCTACGCAACCACCAACCGCCAGGAAGCCGTAAAAGCAATGGCACCAAAGTGTGACGCCATTCTTGTTGTTGGTGCACCGAATTCTTCAAATTCAAAGCGCCTTGTTGAAGTTGGCGCTCGTGCTGGATGCAACTATGCACAACTAGTTCAACGCGCAGCTGATATCGATTGGCGAAGCCTTGAGGGTATCAAATCAATCGGGATCACAGCGGGTGCCTCCGCCCCCGAAGTTCTTATCAACGAAGTCATCGACGCTTTCAAATCGCGTTATGACGTGACCGAAAACCTGGTCGAAACAGCCGTTGAAAACATCGAGTTCAAAGTTCCGCGCGTCTTGCGTGAATTCGGATGATGCAATGAGCGATAAAGAAACCATCGGAGTCTATGCTGCTCAGGCTGAGAAATATGCAGCCATCACTGACGGCGACAAAATCAACGATGCGATCCTTTCAAGTTTTATTTCGGACTTGCCCGCAACAGGTCATGTTCTTGACCTAGGATGCGGCCCCGGTACCTCAGCGGGCATAATCGCCAAAGCAGGTTTTCAGGTCACCGCTACAGACGCCGTTCCTGAAATGATTGCACTTGCGGCCAAACACGCCGGTGTTGATGCGCGGTGTGAAACGTTTGATGTTATCGATGGTGAAAATATCTATGATGGCATCTGGGCAAACTTTAGCCTGCTGCACGCGACCAAGGCAGATATGCCTCGGCATCTTTCCGCCCTTGCCAAAGCACTGAAACCCGGTGGCCAATTCCACATCGGACTGAAAGAGGGCACAGGTGAAAAACGCGACGGGATCGGGCGCCATTATAGCTACTATAGCTTAGAAGAATTGACCGGGCTGTTAAGCGCTGTAGGCCTAACCGTCTCACAACATTCAAAAGGCAGCGCAATTGGGCTGGACGGCACCATGGCACCTTGGATATGCGTGCGGGTATATGGCTAATTTAATCGCATACACAGACGGCGCATGTAGCGGCAATCCGGGTCCAGGTGGCTGGGGTGCATTGTTGCAGGCAAAAGACGGCGCAACAGTCGTCAAAGAACGTGAGTTAAAGGGCGGCGAGCCCGCAACAACCAACAACCGCATGGAACTTTTGGCAGCAATCAACGCACTGGAATCTCTGACACGCCGTACTGAGATCACAATCGTGACAGACAGCAACTATGTCAAAAATGGCATTACCAGCTGGATTTTCGGTTGGAAGAAAAACGGCTGGAAAAACGCAGCTAAGAAGCCTGTAGCGAATGCTGAACTTTGGCAACGTTTGGATGCTGTGAACTTACAACACGATGTGACGTGGAAATGGGTTAAGGGCCACGCTGGTCATCCAGAAAATGAACGCGCTGATCAACTGGCAAATGCTGGTATGGCCCCGTTCAAACCAAAGAAATAAGCGGTCGTACTTGCACCAATGCGTTGGGATAATCACCAGCGCACCGATTGAAGACAAAATAGCGTTCGAACCATGGCTGCCAAAACCAATCCCAAACATCAATCGCACAAAGTAAAATAGAAACGCACCACCCACGCAAATTATGATGGATTGAAGAATTCCACTGTGGGTGAAATTGCTTCTCTAAGCAAGATATCCAACGATCCCTGCAATCACGACTGTGCCTATCATTGTGGGAAAATGGTATCTTCTCCGCTATAGTTGCGTGCCTGCCACAATTGGCCAGCCGTTCTGGAACTGCCCAGCATCTTGCGTACTTTTACCTGCACGCTGCAAGTGTGTCAGTCTAATCGCGCCACTGCCACACGCAATCGTCAAAGCGTCATCCAAGACTGCACCAGCATTCCCATTCTGATCAACCAATGTAGAGCCAAGAACCTTAATACGCGTTCCATTCATCTCAAACCATGCGCCGGGGAACGATGATAGACCACGGATCAACCGATCAACTTCAACGGCTGATTTGGTCCAATCAATCGCAGCTTCTGCCTTGTCTATTTTGGCCGCGTAGGTGATCCCCTCTTCGGGTTGTACCTGCGGTGTTAGCTGATCCAAACTTGCCAACGTCTCTACAATCGCATCCGCACCAAGCACGCTAAGGCGGTCATGTAACTGCAAGGTCGTTTCCGTTTCACCGATCGAAATCGTATGTCGGCTTAGAACTGGGCCTGTGTCCAATCCTGCCTCCATCTGCATAATGCAGACACCCGTTTCAGCATCACCAGCCATAATGGCGCGGTGAATTGGTGCCGCCCCACGCCAACGCGGCAAAAGGCTTGCGTGAATATTCAGACACCCATTCTTGGACGCATCCAAAATGGATTGGGGCAGGATTAAACCATATGCCACGACGACTACGACATCTGCTTCCAGCGCTACAAAATCGGCAAAGGCCTCTTCGGTGCGAACGCTTTGAGGATAACGCACCATCAAACCAAGCGCCTCGGCCTTAGATTGAACTGGGCTTGGGCGATCTTTCTTGCCACGGCCTGCAGGGCGTGGTGGCTGGGAATAGACTGCAACGATCTCGTGACCTGCATCAACAAGCGATTCAAGCACCGAAACCGAAAAACCCGGTGTACCCATAAAGATTATACGCATCATTCCCTCGCAGTGGCATGCCGTTGGCACACCCAAAAAACTTATGTTTTACGTGCTTTACGCAGCAGCATATCGCGTTTGACACGGCCAAGATTGTCAAAATACATTTTGCCCTGCAGATGATCGATTTGGTGCTGAACGCTCGTCGCTTCAAGCCCTGTAAAATCACCACGCGTTATTACGCCATCTTCATTAAGATACCGGACGCTTACATTCTTAGGCCGCTTAATAATCGCAGAAACACCCAGTAAATTTGGGCTGGCTTCGTCATGAGTGTTCATTTCTTCTGACGTTGACAGGATAGTTGGGTTTGCCAAAAATATTCGCCGTTTGCGATCCGGCGACGCATCGACTATGGCCAGCTGCATCATGACGCCGATTTGTGGCGCGGCTAATCCAACACCGGGCATCGCATCCATCGTCTCAACCATATCCGACCAGATCAAACGGATCTGATCGGTTATTTCGACAACTTCCGGCACGGCTGTGCGCAACCGCTTGTCTGGCCAACTGACAAACGGGCGAACCGTCATTGGGTCGCCTCGTACTGCGCAATCGAAGCCGCGCGCGTGTCAGCTTCCAAATGATCAAATGTCACAATCCCATCAAGATGGTCGATTTCATGCTGCACACAGGCCGCACCGAACCCATCAAAGGATTGAACATAACGACCACCCTCAAGGGAAGACCAAACCATCTGAACCTGCGACGGGCGGTTCACTTCAGCCAATATGCCCGGAATTGAAAGGCAGCCCTCTTCCAAAACAGCGCGCTCTTCGCCAATTTCTTGTAACATTGGATTGATGCAAACCAACGGGTCCGATTTGTCTTCTTTCCAACCGATATCCATCACAAACAGACGGTGTAATGAACCAACCTGAGACGCGGCTAAACCACGTCCCTTAGCAGCATACATGGTGTCCAACATATCTTGGGCCAAAGTGCGAATTTCTTGGGTGATTTCCTCAACCTGAACACAGACCTCAGTCAGTCGCGCATCTGGCCAAAGGACGATATCTAGGACGCTCATTCCTGATCAACCCCGCGCCAATTCGCGCTTTAGCTTCACCATTTTACGGGTGATCATCTGGCGGCGAATGGGTTTGATGTGGTCGATGAACAACTTACCCTTAAGGTGATCGATTTCATGCTGAACACAGGTGGCCCACAAGCCATCCATCTCTTCGTTTTGTTCGTTCCCATCACGATCCATCCAGCGTACTTGCACTGTTTTAGGTCGCGTAACATCCGCAAACAAATCGGGGATAGATAAACACCCCTCTTCATAGACGTTCTTTTCATCCGACGATGCGATAATTTCCGGATTAAACATGATCAAAGGACGGGCCGTTTCACCCTCTTCTTTGACGCAGTCCAAAACAATCAAACGGTGCAAAATACCGATCTGCGGCGCAGCCAATCCAACGCCAGGGGCATCATACATGGTTTGCAACATATCATCAGCAAGCATGCGCAATTCATCTGTCAAATCTGGCACATCAGCGCAGATTTTTTTCAGGCGGGGGTCGGGGTGCAATAAAATAGGACGTATCATGACAGTGATGTAGGACAATGTGCCGTCCCGCGCAACGCTTCTTGCAACCCTGCCATATCCCGTTAGTTTAGCAAAAACCCAGCAGGATAGTGGAGACACCCCCATGAGCTTTGACGATATCATCGACCGCCGCGGCAGCCATTGTGTAAAATGGGACATGATGGAAGAAATCTATGGCGTCCCAACGGACACCGGTCTTGCTATGTGGGTCGCTGATATGGACTTCCGTCCGCCCCAATGCGTTTTGGATGCAGTTCAAGGACAAGTTGATCACGGGGTGATGGGCTATTTTGGGGACGATTCAAAATACAAGGAAGCCATCAACTGGTGGATGGAAACGCGCCACAACTGGAAGGTTCATCCGTCATGGATCTTTACGACGCACGGCTTGGTCAACGGAACGGCAATGTGTGTCGATGCGTTCACATCTGCGGGCGACGGCGTTGTCTTGTTCACGCCAGTCTACCATGCATTTGCGAAGGTTATTAACGCTGCAGGCCGAAAGGTTGTCGAATGCGAGCTAACCAATAACAATGGCCGCTTTGAAATGGATTTTGAGGCATATGATGCGCAAATGACGGGTTCAGAAAAGATGGTGATCCTATGCTCGCCGCACAATCCAGGTGGACGCGTTTGGTCCAAGGCAGAGTTGCAAGGTGTCGCAGATTTCACAAAACGCCACGACCTCATTCTTGTATCTGATGAAATTCACCACGATCTGGTCATGCCAGGCAGCGCGCATATTCCCATGAGCCACATCGATGGCATTACCGATCGTCTTGTTATGATGACAGCCACAACAAAAACCTTCAACATCGCCGGTTCACACTCTGGCAACGTTATCATTGAAGACCCTGATTTACGCGCCAAATTTGCAGCGCGCATGGCCGCGATGGGCTTGTCAGCCAACTCATTTGGTCTGTTCATGGCCACAGCCGCTTATTCACCTGAGGGTGCCACATGGGTTGATGGGTTGGTTGAATACCTTGATGGAAATCGCGAAATCTTTGATGCAGGCGTGAATGCTATCCCCGGCCTTGCCTCAATGAATTTAGAGGCAACATATCTGTCGTGGGTGGATTTCGACGGCACAGGAATGAGCCGCGAGGACTTCACCAAACGCGTTGAAAAAGACGCGCAGATTGCTGTAAACCACGGACCAACCTTTGGAACAGGTGGTGATACGTTCCTGCGCTTCAACATCGCGACGCCACGTTCACGCGTCCAAGAGGCCGTTGATCGATTAGCAAAAGCCTTTAACGACCTTCAGTAAAGCGAACAAAGGCGCGGTTTCATCCGCGCCTTAACTTAACTCGATATTTCTAACCGATTGGGCGCTGGCTTAGCTAGTGCGGCCCAGTAATGCGATTGGCGCATCTGGATCACGCACGAAGTCGATAGCCGGCTGTTCCGACACTGCAGTCAGGCGTTTGAATTCAAACAGCATCTCGCCCTCATCACGCTCGTTCGCAATGATCAGACATTGGAACAAGTGGATCGCACCATCATATAGGTCAACCAATCCACGCAATTGTGGAGCTGTTTCCGCATCAATAGAGAACCCAGTCTTCCACATGCGCAGCACTTTGTATATTTCATCATCAACAGAAATCCGCAAACGCGACGCCTTTTTCATCCGCACTAATCTGGCACGATCTAGATCTGCCTGAACTTCTTTTGGAACAAATGTTGTCATCCGACTTCCCCTAGTTGATTAATCTAACAATGACTCATGAAGTGGCAGCTGCAAGTTAAATCTTTGTGACAGACTTAAGATATCAACCCATAGCACCAAAGACATGTGCATCTGCGCATAGTGCATGAGCGCAGAACCCTATAGCGATGCGCGCTACAACCATTTAGCCAAGAGTTAACAATATATGGAGTTGCACAATGGGACTATTGGTTGACGGCGTTTGGCACGACACTTGGTATGATACCAAATCGACTGGCGGAAAATTTGAACGATCACAGGCGAAATTCCGCAACTGGATTACCGCAGAAGGATCTGCTGGCCCATCAGGTATCAGCGGATTCAAGGCAGAAACAGGTCGTTACCACATGTATGTCAGTGACGCATGCCCATGGGCACACCGCGCACTGATCTTCCGCCGGATCAAAGACCTCAGCAACCACATCACTATCTCAACTGTTCACCCTGACATGTTGTCAGATGGTTGGTCTTTTGAAAAAGACGAATATGGTGCGACTGGGGACACTTTGTTTGATCTGCCATTTGCACGCGACATCTATACCCGCGCAGACCCTACGTTTTCTGGCCGCGTTACCGTGCCAATTCTTTGGGACAAACAGCAGAACACGATTGTTAGTAACGAAAGTTCCGAAATTATCCGCATGTTCAACTCTGCCTTCAACGACGTGACAGGCAACACCGATGATCTGTGGCCCCAGCACATGCATGACGACATCGAAGTCGTGAATGCACGGATCTACGATACGCTGAACAATGGCGTCTACCGCTGCGGGTTCGCAACAACTCAAGCAGCCTACAACGAGGCCGTGCATCCGTTGTTCGATACCTTAAATTGGATCGAAAAGCGCCTGGGCACAAAACGTTATTTACTTGGGGGTCGTCTGACGGAAGCTGACTGGCGGTTGTTCACGACCCTGATCCGTTTTGATGCTGTTTATCATCTGCACTTTAAGTGTAACAAAAAACGTATCGTAGATTATCCCAATTTATGGGCCTACACCCGTGAGCTTTATCAAGTTGAGGGCGTCGCAGAAACCGTCAACTTGAACCACATCGTGCGCCACTATTATTACAGCCACGAAAGCATAAACCCAAATCGGATTATCCCCATCAATCCAACGCTAGACCTTATGGCCCCACACGGCCGGGGATAACGCAATCCTTCAACGATTTTTTTTGCCCAAAACCCTAACATCTAGGCGACAGAAACCGGAATTGACGAACTTTGGAAAACTCACTTGATAATGATAGGGTTTTCACTTCTTTTAGATTAAACAACGGCGATACATGTTGTTCTAATGGACTTTGAAAGAGCTCAATCTTGACCAAAAAGAGTAATGATCACGGTGGTGGACTAGACGGTGCTGCACGCCAATACGGCGGCAACCGCACCGATTGGATTGACCTATCGACTGGGATCAATCCCCTGCCCTATGGCCTATCTGGAATTCAACCAGACGCATGGACCGCGCTACCTGATCAAACCGCCGCCACAAACCTCAAGGATGCGGCGCGTGCATTTTGGGCTGTACCTAACACAGCTGCAATTCTGGCCGCCCCCGGTGCATCCTCCCTCATCGCAAACATGCCACGACTCGCCCCAACAGCATCTGTTGATATCGCGGGTCCAACGTACAACGAACACGCCAGCGCATTCGAATTGGCAGGTTGGAAAACAGATGGCCCAGCTGCTGCCCAAGTAGTTGTTCATCCCAACAACCCTGATGGCCGCATCTGGTCGATTGATCAGATCAAAGCACCGATGCGAATTATTGACGAAAGCTTTTGTGATGTAATGCCTCAGCACTCGTTGATCCTACACGCTGCTGAACCCGGTACAATCGTGTTGAAAAGTTTTGGTAAATTCTGGGGCCTCGCAGGGTTACGCCTCGGCTTTGCCATTGGCGAACTGGCGTTGATTGAGCAACTGAAAACCATGTTAGGCCCATGGCCAGTTTCCGGTCCGGCATTAGCAATTGGCGCGCAGGCACTCAGGGATCACGTTTGGGCCAACCAAACACGCGCACGCTTAGAAAAAGATTCCGCGAAACTTGACGAACTTATGACCGCAAAGGGTGCCACCGTTGTTGGCGGCACAACCTTGTTCAGGTTGTATGATGTAGGCGACGCAGCAGAATGGCAGGACCGTCTCGCCCAATCGCAAATCTGGTCGCGCATTTTTCCCTACAGCACGCGTTGGCTACGCCTTGGCTTGCCGCACCCGATGGACTGGTCTCGTATTGAGGATGCGTTATGAGCACCGCAGCACTGCTATTTTTCGCAATGATCCTTGATGCCATTTTTGGTGAACCCAAATGGTTGTGGAATAAGGTACCGCATCCTGCCGTACTTATGGGTAAACTGATCAAGTGGTGTGACGAACAATTCAACAGCGGTGACAATGCCAAGCTCAATGGCGTTCTGACGCTTCTCGCACTCGTAACTGGCGCAGCGCTCTTGGGGCATATCATCAGCTTGTTTGGCGGGATCGTCACCATCTTAGTCACTGCAATTCTACTCGCCCAAAAATCCTTGGTTCAGCATGTCCAACGGGTTGCAAACGCCCTGCGCATCTCCCTTGCTGAGGGCCGCAAAACGGTCGCCATGATCGTAGGGCGCGACACTGCACATATGGATCAACCCGCCGTGGCACGCGGCGCAATTGAAAGCGCGGCAGAAAACCTGAGTGACGGTGTGATCGCACCAGCCTTTTGGTTCCTGGTCGGCGGATTACCAGGTTTGATAGTCTATAAAATCGTCAATACCGCGGACAGCATGATCGGCTACAAAACCGACCGGCACGCCAATTTCGGATGGGCCTCTGCCCGCTTTGATGATCTGCTAAACCTGATCCCGGCACGGATCACCGCAGCACTTATCGCATTGCCCGCAGGCGTTCAGGGCCAATGGCGCGACATCATCGCCGACGCAAAACTTCACCGCTCACCAAACGCTGGCTGGCCCGAAGCGGCAATGGCACGCGCCATCGACATCGGACTATCAGGCCCACGCGCCTACGAAGGGCAGATGCAAGATTTCCCATTCGTACATCCAACGGGAAATCAGTTTGCGGGACCATCAGACATCGACGCCGCATGCTCTATGTTATGGAAAGCGTGGGGCAGCGCACTTTTATTCACTACCATCCTCACCATTTTATAGCGGACACCAATATGCGCATACTTGCTTTAACCGCTGCCCTCCTCTTGCCAATCGCAGCCCACGCTAAATGCGGTGGGTCATTCAATAGTTTCAAAAGAGGATTGAAATCCGAAGCCGCTGCCCAAGGTATCTCACCAGCGAAAGCTGATGCGTTCCTGTCGGGCATCCGTAAAGATGGAAGCGTGCTAAAGGCAGATCGCGCCCAAGGTGTTTTCCAGAAACCATTCATCGAATTTTCACGCCGATTGATTTCATCAAACCGGATCAACTCAGGGCGTTCAAACGCCAAACGTTTTGATCCCATTTTCGATAACATCGAATCCACATACGGTGTAAACCGCAACGTGTTGTTGGCGTTCTGGGCTTTTGAAACTGATTACGGCGCGTTCCAAGGTGACTTTAACACCGCCAACTCACTGGTCACATTGGCCCATGATTGCCGCCGTCCAGAATTGTTCCGCCCACAAGTTTTCGCAGCTATGACCCTTTATGAACG
This sequence comes from Ascidiaceihabitans sp., assembly GCA_028388995.1. Lineage (GTDB taxonomy): Bacteria > Pseudomonadota > Alphaproteobacteria > Rhodobacterales > Rhodobacteraceae > Ascidiaceihabitans. The sequence goes on from JAOEQC010000002.1 coordinate 36,352, forward strand.
CGGCCAATTTGATCCAGCCCGGACAACAGGTGCATGGGCTGGTGAAATCGGAATGGTGCAAATGTTGCCGCGCGACATCCTGGAAAACGGTGTGGATGCTGACGGCGACGGCCGCGTATCACTCAAAACATCTGCTCCGGATGCACTAACATCAGGCGGCAAGATGTTGCAGCACTTGGGTTGGAACGCAGGGCAACCATGGCTGCAAGAAGTTACCGTACCAAACAATATGAATTGGTCAAAAAGCGGCTTGGGAACCACCATGTCCGTTGGCGACTGGCAGGCAATGGGCGTTCGGGCACGTGAAGGCAAACTTGCCAACCTTCCAGCATCTTTGATTTTGCCACAAGGTCACAAAGGCCCCGCATTCCTAGCCTACCCAAACTTCAACGTTTACTTTGAATGGAACCAATCATTCACCTACGTTCTAACAGCAGCCTATTTTGCAACACGCCTACAAGGTGCCTCGGCTTATGACGCCGGAAATCCAGATCAGGGCCTTCAGGGTGACAACATGAAACGCCTGCAATCCAAATTGCAAAAGCGTGGATATAATGTCGGCAAAATCGATGGCATCTTGGGCGCACGTACACGCGATGCAGTTCAAGCAGAGCAACAGCGCCTTGGCCTACCAGCCGATGCATGGCCAACACCGACGCTGCTGAACAACCTATAAATCGACTTCACTGAAGTGATCTGTGATTCGATCCTACATCAAATAAGCCCCGCAGAGCGCATACTCTGCGGGACTCATCTTTTCAAACTGCTATGACCTGCAACTAGGGCCTTAACCCACCATCACCGATGCCTTTTTCAAATCAACAGACACCAATTGGCTCACACCTTGTTCCGCCATTGTGACACCAAACAAGCGGTCCATACGGACCATGGTCACCGCGTGGTGTGTGATGATCAGGAACCGCGTATCCGTCTGGCGGCACATCTCATCCAACAGATCGCAGAAACGGGTCACGTTGGCATCATCCAAAGGCGCGTCGACCTCGTCCAACACACAAATCGGTGCAGGGTTCGCCAAGAAAACGGCAAAGATCAGCGCCATCGCGGTCAACGTTTGTTCGCCGCCGGATAACAAACTAAGCGTGCTCAGCTTCTTACCGGGCGGTTGGCACATGATCTCCAGTCCGGCTTCCAGCGGATCGTCACTTTCCACCATCACAAGGTTTGCCTCACCGCCACCAAACAGATGCGTAAACAGCTGCGCAAAGTTGGTATTCACCTGCTCAAACGCGGTCAACAGGCGCTCGCGCCCCTCGCGGTTCAAACTGGCGATACCACTGCGAAGTTTCTTGATCGCTTCCTCAAGGTCCGCCTTCTCACCGACCAAGTTGTCATGTTCAACTTGCGCCTCAAGCGCATCTTCTTCGGCGCGCAAATTAACGGCCCCCAATGCATCACGTTGACGTTTCAACGCATTCACACTTGCCTCTAATGCTTCAGAAGCTGGCATTTTATCAGGGTTCACCTCCAACGCTGTCAGCAATTGGTTCGGCGTTTTCTGCTGCTCTTCAGCAATACGTTCAGCTGCCGCAGTCACCGTTTCACGCGCAGCCTCAGAACGGGCTTCTGCGCGGGCACGGGCCTCGCGTGCTTCTGATGCCAAACGCTCGCAATCACGTTCATTCATGACCGCTTCACGCAAAGCACCCTCACCCACCGACAGGGCATCTGTGGCGGCCACCTTGCGCACCTCGGCTTCTGATATCGAAAGGCTTAGTTCATGACGTTTGGCAGCCAATTCAGCAGGGGCAGAACTCGCTACTTTCAATTCCACTTCAGAGGTTTCTTTACGTTCGACCAACTCAGCAGTGCGTTTTTCAGCAGTTTCCAAGCGGTGACGCCAACCACTGATCTCCTTGATCACTTCTTGGCTACGCTTCAGGCGGGCATCACCTTCACGGCGGACTTCGTCATGTCGTGAGCGCAGCGAAATCATCGTTATACGCGCGGCCTCAACGGTCACGCGCTGCTCTTCAACCGCGGCGCGTTCAACGTCCAGATCACCCAAATCCGCCAAAGCACGTTTTGCTTCGCGCACCCGCGTTCGCGCACCCATCGCTTCTTCTTCATGGCGTTTCACAGCCAACCCAAGGGACTCCAAACGGCCCTCTGCCAAATTATGATCCGCTTCTGATCGGCTCAATGCACGGCCAGCATCTGCAACCATGTGATCTGCTTCACGACGCGCTTCACGGGCGGCGCGATCTGCTTCACTTAACTCAGCCAATCGGGCCGTCAGAGTTTCATGCGCACCCCGCGCACCGTCCGCGCGGTTGGACGCTTGCTCAAGCGATTGCTTCAATTCCTCAAGACGGTTCAGCTGTTGCAGACGTAATGCCGCCGCACTTGGTGCATCTTCTGCCCACGCACGAAATCCATCCCACCGCCACAAATCACCTTCAGGAGAAACCAATCGCTGACCCGGTTTCAGCAATGGCTGCAGACGTTGCGCATCATCGCTGTCGACCAAACCAATCTGGCTCATGCGCCGCACCAAAACATCAGGCACAGACACGTGGTGGGTAAGTGGCGTGATCCCATCAGGCAAAGGTTGATCTTCTTCATAGGGCGGCATCACTACCCAACCCGATGGCCCATCCAATTCAACCTCTGGCGCACGCAAATCATCCGCCAATGCAGCACCAAGGGCCTTTTCGAACCCTTGTTGCACCTGAAGACGGTCCAAAATTTGCCCACCCTCTGCGGTATCGCGTTCAACCAGTTTTGCCAGTGCGCCGGTTTCTGCGCGAAAGGCATTCATTTCGCCTTCGGCTTCGGAACGTTCAGCACGCGCATCAGATTCACGCGATTGCGTTTCGGCGCGCGCTTGCTCGGCAGCGTTCAACGCGTTGTCAGCACGTTGCGCGGTTTCTTCTGCGTTCACAGATGACAACTGTGCAGTTTTAAAATCATCACCTGCTTTTTTCAAAGCGGCATGACTTTGCGCAACGGCTTCACGGGCTTTGTCCGCCTCTGCTTCGGACTTTTCTTCGGTCTTGCGATTGTCGTCTAACAGGCGTTGCGCAGAACCGTGGCGCGCAGCCAAACGGGCAACGTCTTCGGTTTTTTGGCCCAATTCCGCTTCGTAAGCCTGCAACATTTGCGCAGCTTCACGCGCACCTTCCGCGGCTTCTTCCAGACGGGTCGCGTGCCCATCAGCGGCTTTGGTAAGTTCACGCGCTTCCCACTCAAGGCGCTCAATCGTGTCACCCGCATCGCGGTTCAAACCACCCTCGCGCTCAATATCGCGACCCAACTGTGCAATGCGATTGGTTAGAGTTTGGATAACCTGAGCCGCTTGGGCCTCTTGATCATCCAATGTATCGCGCTGAACAGTAAGTCGCTGCATGATAGCGGCCGCGATCGCCTCTTCCTCGCGCATTGGTGGCAATGCTGTTTCAGCAGCAGTGCGTGCTTTAATCGCGGTTTGCACCAATGCTTGTGCTTGGGCTGCTTCGGTCACACGTCCACGCAGCGTTTCATCTGCTGTCGCACGCGCATCATCCGCTTCACGCCAACGACGGTACAACAACATGCCTTCCGTGCGGCGCAATCCCTCACCAATCTCGCGGTATCGCGCCGCTTGGCGGGCTTGACGCGCCAACTGTCCCAACTGGTTCGCAAGTTGTTCAATGACGTCATCCACACGGGCCAGATTGGTCTCAGCACCTCTCAGCTTTAACTCTGCCTCATGACGACGCTGATAAAGGCCAGAGATGCCGGCCGCTTCTTCCAAAATGCGACGGCGGTTCTTGGGTTTTGCGTTGATCAGTTCGGCAATCTGACCCTGGCGGACCAACGCAGGGGAATGTGACCCTGTGGATGCATCTGCAAACATCATCTGAACGTCACGGGCGCGCACGTCTTTGCCGCCAGCTTTATAGGCACTGCCAACATCACGCGTGATACGGCGTACAATGTCCATCGTGTCCGAGTCATTGAACCCTGCAGGGGCCAAGCGTTCTGAGTTATCTATTTGCAAAGTAACTTCGGCAAAATTGCGTGCGGGGCGCGTTGCAGCACCAGCAAAGATCACGTCATCCATACCGCCGCCGCGCATGGCTTTAGGACGATTTTCACCCATGACCCAACGCAGCGCTTCGAGCAGATTGGATTTTCCACAACCGTTCGGACCCACAACACCTGTCAAACCATCAGAGATGATCAAATCAGTAGGGTCTACAAAGCTTTTAAAGCCCGTCAGCTTAAGTTTGGAAAAGCGCAATTGTTGCCCTTATTATGATTCCGTGTAGATTTATAACCTGAAGGTGAAGGTAGGGTTGTGTCAATTCCTAGGCCCACGAAACGAAGATTGGGCGCAAGTTTTCTTTAATTATTTTCGAAAGAGCCTGCTTCAGTAATCCAACTCAGCAAAAATGACGGCCTGATCACCGCCAAACCGTTTCAGGATGCATCCACTGACCTTTTCAATTGCAACAGATGCACGATCCCCCATTCGCCCCCTTCCCGGCGCGTATTGTTTATTGGTTCGTACGGCCTCTGCCCTTGTGCCATTCACCCGAACATCAAAGGTTGAACCTTCAACAGTCAACGTTACGGGTTCAATGCTACGAAACCCCATCGAAGGCGTATTACATCCAGCGAGAGCAATGAAGGAAAGGATCATAATAAAATGTTTTATGGTTCAACACTGCCGTCCTCATGGTTAAGTAAACTCTAATCTCAAACAAAGAAATTGCTCCTCACTCACTTTGGTCATATAAAATTACCAATTGAGGAAAGTGCCGATGCCATTCACGACCATACAATCTGAAAAATTATCTGGTGCCGTGGTGCGTCAGGTCGAGGAATTGATCTTGCGTGGAATCCTTAGGCCCGGTGAACGTTTGCCCTCAGAACGTGAATTGGCTGAACGACTTGGTGTGTCGCGCCCCTCACTGCGCGATGCGATTGGCACGCTCCAAGACAGCGGCCTATTGCTTACACGCGCAGGGGCAGGTGTGTTTGTTGCAGATGTTCTTGGATCTGCCTTTGCCCCTGCCCTGACGCAACTTTTCGCGCGCCATGACGAGGCGGTGATTGATTACCTGTCCTTTCGCCGTGACATGGAAGGGATGGCCGCGGAGCGCGCAGCCCGCCTTGGATCTGATACTGACCTGAAGGTTGTTCAGACCGTATTCTCCAGAATGGAAACAGCAGATTCCAAACGCACTGCCAAAGACGAAGCCCAGCTTGATGCGCAATTCCACATGGCGATCATCGAAGCCAGCCATAACGTGGTGATGTTGCACATGATGCGTTCGATGTACGATCTGCTGCGCGAAGGCGTGTTCTATAACCGTCAGGTGATGTTCAGCCAACGTACCACGCGAATCACGATGCTGGACCAGCACCGTGCAATAAACGACGCGCTACAGGCCCGTGATGGGGTCGCTGCCAAGGAAGCGGTTCACACGCATATGGACTACATCGAGGTTAGTCTGCACGACCAGCAAAAGGCACAGCGCAACGAAATTGTCGCCCAACAACGGCTAGATCACGCAACTACAAATTCCTGATCCCACAATAGCAAAAGGCCCCAGCATCTCTGCCAGAGCCTTTCGAATTATAAGTATCTGCGAGTTAGTTAGTGCAGTTTTGCATCCACTTGAGCGATCGCGTCATCAATCAAATAGCTGCCGTTTGCAGCGGTCATTTGTTTCGCAATCACGTCACGTGCCACTGCGATAGCAATGGTAACTGATTGGTCACGGACTTCTTTCACAGCAGAAGCTTCAGCAGAGGCAATTTGATCCTCAGCGGCAGCCAAGCGGCGTTCGATCGATTGTGCCAGATCAGCACGGGCCTGTTCAGCCGCTGCGTTAGCTTCATCTTTAGCTGCTGCAACAATGCGGTCTGCTTGGGCCTGAACTTCTTTTTGCTTGCGCTCGTAGCTTGCCAGCAAAGTTTGTGCTTCTTCACGCAATGTGCGGGCTTCGTCTAATTCGGACTGAATACCAATTGCGCGTTGATCCAACATACCACCCAACATGGAAGGTACTTTGAAGTAGAACAAAACCCCAATGAAGGCGATGAAGCCAAGCAACACAACAAAGTCTGTGTTGCCAAGGGAAAAGAACGGACCAGACGCTGCAAAAGCTGGGCTTGCGGCCAAAGTCGCGATAGCGCCTGTCAAGGCGATTTGTGTAAAACGCATCTCGATTACCCTTTCATCCGCGCGGTCACGGCGGCGGTGATGCTTTTCGCATCGGCTTTGCCACCCATGGCTGCAACAATTTCTTTTGCTGTGTCTTTGGCAACAACTTTTACGTTGTCCAAGGCACCAGTGCGAATTTCAGCAATGACCTTCTCACCTTCAGCAGCTTTCGCGGCAATCTTGGTGTCTGCAGTCGCAATAGCTTTGTCCAAGTCGGCTTGGATGCCGGCTTTGGTCTCTGCCACGATGCGGCCTGCCTCGGCGCGTGCATCAATAAGAGCCTTGTCATAGGCCGCTTCTGCGTCCTGTGCTTTGGCTTTCAAATCTTCCGCTGCGGCGATGTCATTTGTAATTGTCCCCTGACGTTCGGCCAAAACCGAAGCGATGCGCGGCAAAGCCACGCGAGACAGAATAAGATAGATTACGACGAGGGTAATAACCAACCAGAAGATCTGGTTGCCCCATGTCGAAAAGTCCAGTTGTGGCATGCCGGGACCTGAGGCCTCTGCTGCACTGTGTGTATCGGTTGCCATCTTGGTCTCCGTTCAATCACCCAATTGGGCGGTCATTACATCGGGCGGGACATCGAAATGCACCGCCCGACCGTAAGGAACTTATTGCCTACGGTATGTAAGCAATACTATTGTTCAGTCTGTCTTAGACAGCGAACATCAGCAACAGAGCTACGAGGAATGAAAAGATCCCCAAAGCTTCTGCGAATGCGATACCGATAAACAGTGTCGCTGTTTGTGATGCTGCTGCAGATGGGTTGCGCAACGCGCCTGCCAAAAAGTTGCCTGCAACGTTACCAACACCGATAGCGGCTGCGCCGGAACCGATTGCTGCTAGACCTGCGCCGATGTGTGCTAGTTCACCTTCCATGTGAAATCTCCTTACGATTGGAAGTTAGATAGATAGACAAACGAATGTTCGCCGTTGTGAGTGATACTGTAGGGCGGGATTTCCCCCGCCTAACCTTTGTTCCCCGGGCTTAGTGGCTCGGGTGAAGCGCGTCTTTCAAGTAAACGCACGTCAGAATTGTAAAAACATATGCCTGAATGAATGAGACCAAGATCTCTAGGGCATACATTGCAACGATGCCTGCGATTGCGATCGGGCTAACAACAGCAATTGCTGCGAAACCTGCGAACACTTTGATAACCGCGTGACCCGCCATGACGTTACCTGCCAAACGAATAGAGTGGCTGACCGGACGTACGAAATATGAGATAACTTCGATGATCGCCAGGATCGGGCGTAGGGCCAATGGTGCGGAAGATACCCAGAAAAGGCCTAAGAATTTCGTACCGTTTTTGACAAAACCCAAAACAGTCACTGTCAAGAACACTGCCATTGCCAAGACAACTGTTACGGCGAAGTGGGATGTAGTAGTGAAGGACATCGGGATAAGGCCAAGGAAGTTGGCGCAAACGATGAACATGAACAACGTCATGATGTATGGGAAGTAAACGACGCCGTCTTTGCCGGATACGTCTTCTACCATCTTGTAAACAAAGCCGTATGCCAATTCAGCGACTGACTGACCGCGTGAAGGAACAACTGAACGCTTAGTCGTGGTCAAAACCATCAGGCCAATCACTGCCAAAATCGCCAGACCCATCCACAAAGCTGCGTTTGTCGGGGTGTACCAAGCAATTGGACCGCCAAATAGCGATTCGATGTTGAACTGATCCATTGGGTGGAATTCCAGCCCGCCAGTTTCTGCGCCTTGTGCTTCGCTTGCCATTTTCAGGCTCCCTCATCTTTGCGGGATAATCCCGCATCGTCATTCGCGGCCAATTCGGCCAATTGATCATTCTGCATCTCGTGGGCACTGCGAATCATTGTTTTGACCCCGGCCACCAAACCCAGAACAGTGAAAATCAGCATAAAGATAGGAAGTGTCCCAAACAGGTGATCTAACCCGTATCCTATGCCAAAACCGATCCCAAGACCGGCCACCAACTCTATCACCATCCGCCACGCGTGCTGCGCTTGGGAGTAGTGCTCTTCCTGCTTGGGTCCAGACTCTTGTGCCTGCTTCGCTGCGGCGATCTTGGCTTCAAGTTGCCGCATTTGCAGCTTTTGATCAGGATCGGTCACGGAGTTTTCCCCAACTGGAAATCTTGAGTGTGTGCTAATGGGGGGACGGGTCCGAGTCAACAGGGTCATAGGGGTTTCCAGAAATGGATCAAGGCACTGATTATATAAACAAAAATTAGTAAATACGATCGCCTACAATCATGTCGCAGGAAGCAGTTAAACAATTACAGCCAATTTTAGACATTCAACCATTTGGTTGACGATCCCTTTTACCTTTGCCAAAGCATTCCTATGGCCAATTCTTTAGACACAACCTTTGCTGCTCTCGCTGATCCGACCCGTCGGGCGATCTTAAGCATGCTGCTAGAAGACGATATGGCCGTGACCGACGTTGCCGAACCATTCGAAATGTCATTGGCGGCAATCTCAAAACACCTGATGATCCTGACCCGCGCTGGCTTGATTGCTCAAGAAAAACGCGGGCGGGTAAAATGGTGCAAACTGGAACCCGACGCGATGAAGGGTGCCAGTGTCTGGATGCAGGGATTTGGGCAATTCGAACCCGTAAATCTGGATGCATTCGAACGGTTCTTGGAAACTGAGCTTGATTCAGCACCTGAATAGGGTTGCTAGCCTTTAACCCTCATCACGCAGAAGCATAGCCAATGCTACGATCGTCAAACCAATGCCGCCCAATATCCAGACCACAGACACACCTTGGCCCAGCGCGATCTGCCAAAGGATAACCCAGCTGGGTGTTAGATAAGTATAGGCCATGACTTTGGCCGCAGGCAGACGCATCGTCGCAAATTGCATCAACACAAAAGTCGCTGAACTCGCACAGATTGCGACATAGAAAATTGTTATCCAAACGATTGATGGCAACGCCGCCCAATCTGTCGCAATCAAATCATTCCAACTGTAAATCGTGATCAATAAACATCCCGCCAGCAAAACGCCCAAAGTAAAGACCAATGCGGGCTCTCCACGGTTCAGCTTGCGCACCAAGGGTGTGTAAAGCGCGTGAAATACGCAACCGACGAAATAGATCGCCTCGCCCCGCCCGATCTTAAACTCTAGTAGTGCGCCAACATCAGCCTGAAAGATCACCCAAAGCGCGCCAATGCCACCAATTAGCAAGGCCGCCAACATACGCCCTGTCAGCTTTTGGCGCATCAGCAACCAGCCAAATCCAGCCGCCATAATAGGGATCAACGTGAACACCGCCGCAGCACTGACAGGTGGGGCCGTTTTGAGTCCTTCGAACATCAGCACAAAATAGGTGCCAAAAATTCCACCCAATAACAGATACCGCCAAGCTGCGCTCAACGCAGAACGCTGCACCCCACCGGTTGCCAATACCGCAGCACCGACGACAATTGAGGCAATTGCAAATCGCACAGCATTCAACGCACCCGGCGCAATATCATTGGCGGCTAATGCCCCCAGCGAAAACGATCCCGCCACAAGCACAGAAAACAACAACATCGCCAGATGGCCCTGCTTGGCGGGGGTCATACCCATACTACATATCCCAGTCTTTGGAATGTTCTTTCAGGAAGTTCACAAAGGCCTGCACCTTAGTCGTACGGTGCAAATCAACATGGGTGACCAACCACAACGGCCCAGACCATTCTTCTTGATGGGGAAACATCTCAATCAACTCAGGGTTTGCATCCGCGTCCATCACCGCAATGAACCCAATTCCCGCCCCTGCCAAAACCGCTTGTTCAAGCGCACGGGTGTCTGTGCTGCGAAATGTCACTGCGGCTTCGGGTATCTTTTCACTTAGCCATTTGTTGAAGGGAGCACGGCTGTCGTCATCATGCCCCACAAAGCGATGCGTCGCACAATCCGCCACATCCCTCGGCACACCGTTGCGTTCAACATAGGCCCTACTGGCATAAAGCCCCATCCGTTGCCGCACAAAAGGTTGCACCACATTGTCCGGTTGATCCGGCGCATTGCCTGCACGAATAGCAACATGTGCCTCACCATATTCCAATCGAAACAACCGCTCACCCGTCAAATACCGGATCATAACATCTGGATGCGCCTGCTGAAACTCAACCAACAACGGGGCCATGCGCGGGGCCAACGCCACCAGCGAGGTGACGACCAACTCCCCCGACACATCCGTGCCACGTCCCTTGATGCGCCCAACCAACTGGTTGAACTGATCATCCGTCGCTTGAGCCACCCGAAACAAATCATCCCCAACTTCGGTCGCGGTGTAACCACGGGCATGGCGCTGAAACAGCTTTACCCCCAACTGGCCTTCCAACGCATCAATGTGACGAATGACAGTCGCATGGTGAACACCCAATACTTCGGCGGCACCACTCACAGTTCCCATACGGGCAACCTGATAAGCCGTCTTGATTTCATCCCAATTGTTCATGACAATTCTCGCTCATGTGCAAATTCTAACAGTTACTGCTGAGATAAGCGTCTTACGTTCAAATATGCAATCTCTATGTAGGATGCAGACAAGCACACTCACAGGGAACAGACATGACACACATTTTACAAATCGACAGCTCTGGCCGAACAAACGCATCAGTTTCACGCCAGCTTTCAGCACAAATCGTTAAAAAACTGGGCGGACAAACAACACACCGTGATCTACTCACGCACCCCCTGCCACAGCTGGACGAAGCATGCCTTGGCGCGAATTGGACACCTGCTGACCAGCTCACAGAGCAACAGGCTGAAAAGCTCGCGACCTCTGACGGCTTGATCCAAGAGATCAAAGATGCAGACACATTGGTCATTGGCATTTCAATGTACAACTTCGGCATCCCCACCAGCCTAAAGGCTTGGGTCGATCTGGTCTGCCGCGCAGGCCACACTTTTCAATATACAGAAAAGGGCCCCGTAGGATTGATGGTAGGCAAACGCGCCATTGTCGTCATCGCATCTGGCGGCGTTCCTCTGGGCTCCCCAATGGATCACGCAAGTACCTATATGACCACAATGCTTGGGTTTATCGGAATCACTGACGTCACATTTGTGGCAGCAGAGGGGACCGCAGGCGACCTTGATGCCGCTCTCAAAGGGGCACAAACCGAAATCGACGCAATCGCGGCATAATGCAGTAGATAAACAAGGGGGCAGAGCAACGGCTTTCCCCCCTTAAACAGTTGACTCTATCCCCACCACGGCCTAAGCCCTCGTCAACATCCGGAAGCATAAACCCTTCCGGTCCTTGCTATACCAAGGATCGCCCTCCGTCAGCGCGTCGCGCCCACGGGGGCAAAGCTGTTTTGTTTTGTCCTCGTCTCAATGAGCTGACTTAGGTATTTTTTTATTTCGCATCGTGATGATGCAATCGTCACCACCCCTTTCTATCTAGGGGTTAACAGTAATCGGGCAAAGGAGCCTTGGCATGTTTGAAAATCTATCCGACCGCCTTTCCGGCGTCTTTGACCGACTAACAAAACAAGGTGCGCTGTCTGATGAAGACGTCAAAACAGCCCTGCGCGAAGTGCGTGTGGCCCTGCTTGAGGCCGACGTTTCCCTTCCTGTTGCCACCAATTTTGTAAAAGCTGTCCAAGACAAGGCCACAGGCCAAGCGGTCACAAAATCTGTGACGCCGGGCCAACAGGTCGTCAAGATTGTGCATGATGCATTGATCGACACCCTCAAGGGTGAAGGCGAACCAGGCCACCTAAAGATTGATAGCCCACCTGCCCCAATCTTGATGGTTGGTCTGCAAGGTTCAGGTAAGACAACAACAACTGCAAAGCTGGCGAAACGTCTGAAAGAGCGCGAGGGCAAAAAGGTCCTTATGGCCTCTCTCGACGTGAACCGTCCGGCCGCGATGGAACAGCTGCAAATTTTGGGCGTTCAAATTGGCGTGGACACATTGCCAATCGTCAAAGGCGAAGATCCCGTATCCATCGCCAAGCGCGCCAAGACCCAAGCGAACATGGGCGGCTACGACGTCTATATGCTCGACACTGCGGGCCGCTTGTCCATCGACGAAGAGTTGATGCGACAAGTCGAAGCCGTTCGCGACGTTGCAAACCCCCGCGAGACATTGCTGGTTGTCGATGGCCTAACAGGTCAAGACGCAGTGCAAACCGCAGAAAACTTCGACCAGCGCATCAGCATCTCTGGTGTTGTCCTGACCCGGATGGACGGTGATGGTCGCGGTGGTGCTGCATTGTCCATGCGCGCTGTGACAGGCAAGCCAATCAAATTCGTCGGTCTTGGCGAAAAGATGGACGCGCTTGAAACGTTCGAACCTGAACGCGTCGCCGGCCGTATCCTTGGCATGGGTGACATCGTTGCCCTTGTTGAAAAAGCCCAAGACACCATCGAGGCAGAACAAGCCGAGCGCATGATGAAGCGCATGGCCAAAGGTCAGTTCAATATGAACGACCTTAAGATGCAGCTTGAGCAAATGATCCAAATGGGCGGCATGCAAGGCATGATGGGCATGATGCCCGGCATGGGTAAAATGGCAAAGCAGGTCGAAAAGGCTGGTTTTGACGACAAGGTGCTGAAACAGCAAATCGCCTTGATCCAATCCATGACCAAAAAAGAACGCGCTAACCCTGCCCTTCTTCAGGCCTCCCGCAAAAAGCGGATCGCCAAAGGTGCCGGCATGCATGTGTCTGATCTGAACAAACTTGTGAAGATGCAGCGCCAGATGTCGGACATGATGAAGAAGATGGGCAAAATGGGCAAAGGTGGCATGCTGAAGCAAGCCATGAAGGGCATGATGGGCGGCGGCGGTGCTGCTGGCATGGACCCGTCACAAATGGACCCTGCAGCACTTGAAGCAGCGGCCAAGCAACTTGGCGGCAAGATGCCCGGCCTTGGTGGTCTTGGCGGCATGGGTCTGCCATCTGGTCTTTCGGGTTTCGGAAAGAAGAAATGATCACCTGTACGCTAACATATAAGATCGACCCAGTTCAGCTGGAGGCTTTTGAAACCTATTCAAAAGCGTGGATCTATTTGGTCAACAAAATGGGTGGCACACACCACGGCTATTTCTTGCCTCATGAAGGCGCGAACAACAAAGCCTGGTGCATGTTTTCTTTTGCGTCGCTTGGGGCCTATGAAGATTATCGCACACGCATGGACGCTGACGCTGAATGTCAGGCCGCCTATGCTTATGCAGTGAAGACAAAATGCATCCTTTCCTATGATCGCACCTTCACTCGTCCACTATTGGATGGCGCAAGCCCCACTGAATTGGGGCTTATCTAATGTTTGCATATGTACAGTACACCTACGCAATACCAACACTATACCGACGTAATACCGACGTTGTATTTTTAGCATTTGGAGGCCGTTATGTCTGACGCAGTCACCCGTGCGGCAGAGGTTCTAAAGGGCCACCGCGAAAGCATTGATCGCCTTGATGCGATCATGATCTATACTCTTGGCGAGCGTTTCAAACACACACAATCTGTGGGCAAACTCAAAGCTGAACACGACCTTCCCCCGTCCGATCCCGCCCGCGAGGCAACACAGATCGCACGACTAGAAGATTTGGCCAATCGGGCCGACTTGGACCCCGATTTTGCCAAGAAGTTACTCAACTTCATCATCGCTGAAGTCATTCAGCATCACAAAACACATCAAGAATAAAACCAAAGGAAACAACAACATGTCTATGAAAATCCGTTTGGCCCGTGGTGGCTCTAAGAAACGTCCATTTTATCGCATCGTAGCTGCTGACAGCCGCATGCCACGCGATGGTCGCTTCATCGAAAAATTGGGCACATACAACCCACTCTTGGCTAAAGACAGCGAAGAGCGCGTAAAAATGAACATGGAACGCGTTCAGTACTGGTTGGGCCAAGGCGCACAGCCAACGGACCGTATCGCACGTATGCTAGAAGCTGCTGGCGTTGTTCCAAAAACAGAGCGCAACAACCCTAAGAAGGGTGCTCCACACAAAAAAGCCGTTGAGCGCGCAGAAGAAAAAGCTGCTAAAGCAGAAGCCGCAGCTGAAGCCGCAGCAGCACCTGTTGAAGCACCAGCAGAAGAAGCTCCTGCTGACGAAGCTCCTGCTGACGAAGCAGCAGCAGAATAAGACCGGTAATGGAAGCGTTCTCGGACAGCTTCCGATCCGATCTATCGCAGCTGATGCGATGGCGGCGCGACGTGCGCCGCTTTCGCAGCGATCCGGTGGACGAGGCGTTGCTGATGCAATGCCTCGACACCTTCCGCCTCGCCCCCTCCGTGGGCCTTTCGGAACCTTGGCGCATCGTGCGGGTCACATCCCCAGAGCTTCGCCAGAAATCTATCGAAAATTACCAAACCGCCAATGCTACTGCCCTTGAAGGGTATGACGGTGAAAAAGCGGCTATGCATTCGGGATTAAAACTATCTGGTATGTCCGAAGCCCCTGAAAAAATTGCAATTTTCTGCGATGACAGCACCACCAAAGGCTCCGGCCTTGGCGCGACAACTATGCCAGAAATGCGCCACTATTCTGTTGTGGGTGCGATCAATCTGATGTGTCTTCATGCCCGTTCCCATGGTTTAGGTATGGGGTGGGTCTCCATTCTGGATGCCCCAAAACTATGCGCAGATCTGGACATCCCTCAGGATTGGTCCCTTATCGCTTACTTGTGTATTGGTTGGCCCGAAGCCAACTCTACCACACCCGAATTAGAAACCGCTGGCTGGGAAACCCGCCGCGCGGCCCTACCCATAGAAACCCGTTAAGGTCCCAATGTTCAGATTGATGCGCTTGATAATCTTTGTTCTACTCGCCTTTGTCGCTGGGCAGTTTTATGAACGTAGCCAAACCTCTGAACGCTGTGCCACATTGGGCGGAGATATGGACGCGGGACTTTGCAAAGGAATAGAAAAATGAGCAATGAATTGATCTGTGTCGGTAGCATCGGCGGCTCTTATGGTGTCAACGGGGAGCTACGCATCAAAAGCTTTTGCGCAATCGCAGAAGACATTGAAACCTACAGCCCCCTCATCCGCGAAGATGGGACTGGTTCATACACCATCGCCATTGTGCGCGCGGTCAAAGGTGGCTTTGTGATCCGCATGCCCGAGATATCCACAAAGGAACAAGCTGATGCGATGAAGGGTGTTCAACTCTACGCCCGCCGCGATCAGCTGCCGAGCCTGCCAGACGACGAATACTACCATTCAGACCTCACTGGTTTGCAGGTTCTAGATACAGGCGGCGCGACCCTTGGCACGGTGAAATCCGTACAGAACCACGGCGCTGGCGACTTGTTGGAAGTTCAGTTGCCCGAAAGTTCAGCAACCGTTTTGGTTCCCTTCACCTTAGCGGTCATTCCAACTGTCGATATGGACACAGGCCGCATTATTGCAGACCCACCTGACGGCCTATTCTGATCATGTGGCGCAGTGAAACCCTTACTGCGCACGAAGGTTTTTGATGCCAAGCAAGATCATCATACACGCGTGTTTTCACAAAACGGGCACGTCCTCTGTTCAACAGGTTTTACGTGCCAATTGTCCACTTTTACAGCAATAATTGGCAATGCGCCTTAAGGGGAAAATGCAGGACTTAATGCATGCAACCCGTGGCTATTCAACATGGCGTGATAATCTAACATTGATCAAAGCCGCAACGCGTTTCGGTGCCGTCCTTGATGATTTGGTCACGATGCCCAAACGCGCATTGTTACTCTCTGCAGAAAAATTCTCAGGCCATATGCAGGGGCGCGGCGATCTAGCTGACTACAGCACCACACCCATATTACTGTCACGATACTGCGATGAAATAACAGCACGTTTCCCCAATATTGAACAGGTCATATACTTCTCAACACGCGCACCCGAGAGCTGGTTGCAAAGCGCCTATTGGGAACACGTCAAATCCTCATCCATGGCCTTGGACTATTACGCCTTTGCAAAGACCTAAGAGAAAGCAGCCAAGTTTGAGCCGATCATCAAAGCCGTGCGAAAACAGGTAAACGTTGCAGTGCACCATACCGCTCTTGAGGACTGCCGCAACCTAAGGCTGGGCCCTGCTGATCCGATGTTTGATCTATGTGATATATCACCAAGCCTGCGCGAAAAAATCGTCCCCCATCCTATTCACAACGAACGACTGGATAAAATCGTTTTACTTGCCTTACTGGAAGCAAACCGTGCATATGCGGATCATTACGAAAGCAAAGCAGCCAAGCAAATCATTCTCGCAGAGGCCAAAAAAATGACCGATAATCCAAAGTCGCACGGGCGCAAAACCATCCGCCCAACACTGACACCACGGTCCTTGATGGATGGCGGTGAAGAGTTGGCAGGCGTTTGGCAAGCGCGGATTATGACACTGTTTCCAAATGCTTTTCCTGGTGTCTTGGGTGAAAGCCTAACGGGCCGCGCATTGAAAGACGGTAAATGGCAACTGCACACCCATGACCTGCGCAGCCACGGTTTAACCAAGCATCGCAATGTCGATGACACACCCGCGGGTGGTGGCGCCGGCATGGTGTTGCGCGCCGATGTGATTGGCCCTGCAATTGAAGCGGTACAACGCCAAAGCAAAGGCATTGTACCGTTGGTTTATATGTCCCCACGCGGACGCCGCTTTGACCAAGAAATGGCACGCAACTGGGCGCGGTGTGATGGCGTTACGGTTCTATGTGGCCGCTTTGAGGGCGTGGATGAACGTGTATTACAGCACTACGGCGTGATGGAAGTGTCCCTTGGCGATTTCGTGATGACTGGCGGTGAAATTGCGGCCCAAGCAATGATTGATGCCACAGTGCGCTTGTTGCCAGATGTGCTGGGGAACGCGGACAGTGCTGTTGAAGAAAGCCATTCAAACGGTTTGCTTGAGCACCCTCAATATACCAAACCTGCAGAATGGATGGGGTACAAAATCCCCGATGTTCTAATGTCAGGCAATCATGCAAAGATCGAAGCATGGCGTCGCAAAATGTCGCATGAGATCACCAAAGAACGTCGTCCTGATCTGTGGGCAAAACTCACCGATTAATTTGGATCTTTTGTGCACAGCTGCACACTTGTTCTGCGTTTTTATAACTCACCGTAAAAACACCAAATTTACGCCACAAATTGTTATACCGGTTGCGATTTTATGCTCAAAATCCGTTTTGTTAACCAATTCTTTGCGATCTTTCCCTCTATCTGATTGGTAAACATTGTGGGCACCACAAGATACAGGGTATCCTTTCTTAAATGGCGTGCTGAGTCGTAATAACTCGAACACCTCTTATGTCTGTTGTTACGCACCAGCCGAATTAGCAAAGCCAACGGAGAAATAAATGAAAATCCTGTTCAAAAAGCCACTTCAACTTTTCGCCCTTGGTGTCTCGCTTAGCTTGATGACAACGACAGCCCACTCTGAAACTTTGGCTGATGCATTGGTCAGCGCATACAATCGCAGCGGATTACTAGAACAGAACCGCGCTTTGCTTCGTGCCGCTGATGAAGACGTCGCATCCGCCAGCGCAGCATTGCTGCCGATCGTGAACTGGTCTGCACAAGCACAACGCACTTACAGCAACTCAATAACATCACGCCGCAACGATGCGTCCGTGTCGGTTAACGCCGAACTTTTACTTTATGATTTTGGCGGATCAATGGCCTCAATCGAAGCAGCGCGTGAAAGCGTATTAGCCACGCGATCACAACTGCTATCGATCGAGCAGCAGATCATGTTGCGCGCCGTAACTGCCTATTTCAACGTCCGTAGCACATCCAAATTTGTGGCCTTACGCCAAAACAATCTGCGCCTTCTGATCCAAGAAGCACGCGCGGCAAAAGACCGTTTCGATGTAGGTGAAGTTACACGAACAGATGTTGCATTGGCCGAAGCACGTTTGGCACAAGCCCGCAGTGGCCTTGCAAACGCGCAGGGCGATCTACTTCGTGCCCGTGCTGAATATGCAAACGTCATTGGCCATCAGCCCAAAAATTTGGCGCAACTCCCACGCCTTCCACGTATCAGTGGCAATGTCACATCCGCCCAATCACAGGCGGTGCGCAACCACCCAGATATGATCGCGGCCCAACACCAAGTGGCATCGATTGAGTACTCCATTAAAAATGCAGAAGCAGCGTTCAAACCAAAGGTTAAAGCAACCGGTTCCTTGGGCCTGAAAAACGGTTTTTCCAGCGGAGACTTCGTCAACAACGCAGCGATCGGTTTAGGCGCCTCAGGTCCGATCTATAACGGCGGTAAAATTTCATCCAGCGTTCGCCGCGTGACAGCGCAACGCGATGCAATGCGTGCAAACCTGCACGTGGTGCGCCACAAACTGCAGCAGTCAGTAGCAAACGCTTACGCCTTCTACAGCAGCGTAAATGCGGCCCTGAACGCCAACCAGCAACAGATAAGTGCATCACGCGTTGCTTTCCGCGGAGTGCGCGAAGAAGCTAGCTTGGGCGCACGTACGACCCTCGATGTGCTGAATGCTGAAAACGAATTGTTGAATGCAGAAGCTGCACTGATTTCGACCCAAACAGAACAGTACATTGCCGCCTACACGATCCTATCGGCCACTGGTTCTTTGACCGCAAAGAACTTGGGGCTGAACGTTCAGCAATATGACCCTGAAACTTATTACAAATTGGTAAAAGACGGTGTTGCAAAGAAAAGCAAGCAAGGCGCACAGCTGGATAAAGTGTTACGGGCTTTGCAAAAGGACTAAGCCCTTTACTGGGTCAACGTTGTTGATCCTGTAGGTTCGGCGACTTCGTCAAAGCCCCATACCCTTAACGACAGTTTAAAATTGTCGCTAAGGGTATTCTTAAATAAAATCAGCGATCAACTAAGTTCAGCCAAAGTTGGTGGGTTCGCGCCTCCGCGTGAAACAGTCACACCAGCAACGCGTGCTGCGTAAGACAGTGCCTTTTCAATTTCAACACCAGTCACTTTACGCAGTGCTTCTTTGTTCAAACAGCCAAGCGTGTGTAGCTGTGCAAGGAACCCCGCGTTGAACGTGTCCCCAGCCCCTACAGTGTCGATAACAGTAACCTTAGGTACGCCAACACTCACAACAGGCTGTCCACGCATATATGCAGAAGCACCATCGCCACCTTTGGTGATGATCACGATGTCCGCTCCACTTTGATGAAGTAGCTCAACCTTCTCTTCAAATGAAATGTCAGCTGGGATGATCCAATCCAAATCCTCGTCAGAAACCTTCACGATGTCTGCAGCCGCCAACATACGATCCAAGCGCGCACGGTATGCTGTTTCATCCTCAATGAAGCTAGTTCTAATGTTCGGGTCAATCATCAACACAGCACGCTCTGACGCCTCAACAGCGAGGTTTTCATAGGCACTGGCCGCAGGTTCTGCACATAGGCTGATACCACCGAAATAAAGGGCGGAAACATCTGCACCAATGTCAGGAAGATCCTCAGACACCATCATGCGGCCGGCAGATTTCTCATCGTAGAATGTGTATTGCGCTTGGCCATTTGTCAGCCTCACAAACGCAAGTGTTGTCGGGCGTTTGCTGCGCACCAAAAGATCAGTTCCAACATTTGAAGACAGCAATTCAGCAACCAGCTGCGTTCCGAACAAATCGTTGGACACGCCAGAAAGCAACTGCACAGGGACCTCAAGGCGTCCCAAGGCGATTGCAGTGTTAAAGATTGCACCACCTGACAAAGGTGCAAAGGCGTTCTGCCCATCAACACCCTTAACTGGGACCATATCAATCAGCGATTCACCGCAACATAAAATCATTTATCATTCCTCAACCTCTCTCGCGGCAACCATCCATTCTTGCGGCCCAATGGACCTAGCAAAGTGGTGCCAGTTTCGCAGAGACAAATAGCGAAGTCAGTGCACCTTTGGCAACAGCTGGCTGTCGATCCCTTTTCCAAAGCGAAATACCCGCATGCAGTGATCAAGATGGCAACACTGCGGGCCAAAACGTCAACAATGAAGGGAAAGAAAGTGGTGGCGTGGGGGAGACCTGAACTCCCGGTTCATTGAATCCTAAAACACCGAAATGTCAGATATAATATTTTTTATCATTATTTAACAGATTTGTAATCAAATGTTAGGCTATAACCACATCAAACCATTATGCTCTATGCAACCGATCCTAAGTAGGGGCAGAAGTTGGCAGCTATCATCAAAGGCATACCTGACGATTAGGAGGTTGAAGGGTGAGCGATCTGTTGAAGCGCCCCGCAAAACCCACTGCTAAAGTAGACAACACATCAGGCCTCATGGCTAAGCCTAAGACCAAAGATGATGATACAGTTGAAGCCTTGCTGGATGCTCTGGCTGGATACAACTCTGGTAAACACCATGAGTAACAACGAGAGCAGCAACAACTATTATCGCATTGTTTACCTTCTCAACGACATCCGCCTTATTCGCTGTCGTGATGACCTGCAGTGGATCACTACAATATCACAGAGGGCGGCTACTGGCGAGGTCGCTCCTACCACACAGAAATCAACACCATTGGCAGGGACGAACCAGCCCTTGATCTGGCAGATGTTCGTGAAGCTATAGCCCGTGATAGCAACCAACGCCTTATAAGCGATCAGAGACTTTAGAGACACCGTACAAGCGTGTTGTAGGCGGTATTGGCTAGATTGATGAGTAAGAGCGGCAAATGGCTCTGAAGGGTACCTCACCAGTGTTAAAATGAATCTCATAGTGATCCAACATCAAGGCTTTGACGTAACTGTTATATACTCTCTTCCCGAAGAGTATCGCTGGTGGCTGAGCCTTTATGGCTTGGCCCATTTTTTTTGCTCAGATGCCGGGCTTTACGTCATGCCAATGTTTGGTAAGGTCGGGTTGAGGCTTTAATACGAGGCAAACATTATGAAACCCAACAACAACTTTGACTTTAATGTTGAGGAACTGGCTCTTGTTGAGGACGCCATGCGATATCGTTTGCGACGACTGACCTCTCGCAGAGCAACTGTTGTGAAAGAAAGCAGCAAGGCTAAGATTGATGCTGAAGTAACACAAATCTCTTCACTGCTAGGTAAAATACACAACCAGAAAGTATTTTATACGCCTAAGGCTGGGTTTGTCGGGGGCGGCTAAAAGATTGGTCACGTTAACGGTGAAAAACTTACAAGTTCGCATAAACAGTTAGCCTCCCTTTCCACGATCCAGTGGATGTATTTCTACGTGTACATACTACCGTATCCCGCCCCCTAGTGACCCTCGCCGTACCCTCATCTTAGCAATGCAGCTTCACAACCCCTAGCGAGAGCAACTCATGCGCTGGGCAGCGCAGCGTTACTTATGGATATACTCTAGCATTACGATTTTTTTCGTACTTATAGCTGCTCACATACGCAACAATAGAGTTGTACTCATAATTAAGTTACACTATCTCTAGGGTTGATACCCTAATGTTACGAGGTGATGGCGATGACCAAGATAGGTTATACCAGAGTATCTGCTGTTGAGCAGAATACAGATCGTCAGGACTTAGGCGACATCCGTATCTTTGAGGACAAGGCGTCTGGCAAGAATACAGACCGCCCAGCGCTTAAGGAAATGCTGGGCTTTGTCCGTGAAGGCGATGAAGTCGTAGTTTACTCCATAGACAGACTAGCCCGTAGCCTCCGTGATCTGGAGGACATCATCAAAGAAGTTAACAGCAAACGAGCTAGTGTTACGTTCCTGACTGAGCGGCTGACCTTCTCAGGGTCAGATGACGCCATGTCCACGCTCATGTTGCAGATGATGGGGGCTTTTTCTCAGTTTGAGCGATCTATGATTCGTAAGCGTCAGGCCGAGGGTATTGCCGTTGCTAAAGCCAAAGGCGAGGACAGCCCATACAAGGGACGTAAACAATCTATTGACCGTAATGCTGTGATGAAAATGTTGGATGCAGGTGAGGGCATGACAGCAGTCGCTAGGGCGCTGGGCGTGTCACGTCAGAGTATCTACCGCATCAAGAATGAGGTTACACAATGAAGCAGTTCCTACTTTGCATGGGTATTATATTACTCTTGATCATAGCTAGTTTTAGCGGGGATATAATGCGTGAAGCGGGTCTGGGGGAAGTACTAATCAAGTACATCTTTTTAGGATCATTTGCTGTGCTGTCTTATTACGTAATCAAACAAAAAGAACAGATTACTAAACTGCAGCAGGATATGGAAAACAAACGTAAAAAGATGAAAAAGTTAAATGACAGGTTTTGGTTCCTTGAGTTAAAAGCTAAGGGTAAAAAGCCTTGGACCCTTCACGACATGACTTGATTACCTGCCCCATGTAAGCAAAAGCTTTTGCTGCTTAGACACTCCAAGAAATAGATATTCGTGTACAGAGAGACAGTTATATGGATGACACAACAATTAGGCAAAATGACAATGCCAAGAGGCTAATACTGACTCAATCAACTGTATCGTTTCTTACTTATGCTGGGTCTACCCCCTTTTTGCTTGGTGCCGTTTTACTCAAAACAGGCGTTGCGGGGCAGAACTTAAGCTTTGATATCCAACATTTGTTGAGCGTATATGGACTTGTCATTGGTTCATTTATGGCTGGCACTCTTTGGGGACAGCAAGTGAACATACACAATGTGTGGCAAAACTATCTGTTCATCTGTAGCAATGTAATCGCACTGGCGCTCTGGATGGCGTTCATATTGTTTAGCTTCACGAACTTGATGATCGCTTATATCTCTGCCTTTGTGGTTTTACTTCTTATCGACCACCAGCTTAGTAAGAGCGGCATTAGTAATAGTGCCTACTTTAAGCTCCGATTTAGGGTGACATTGATTGTAATTTTAGCCATTGGGGTTGCAGCTTTTTCGGGGTAGCTGGTTTTGATTATATCTTAGTGATTAGTTGAAAGCCTGATAGATGGTCAGTTGCAAGGTGAAGCGCACCCATTTGTTAAAAAGGACCGTAATATATGAAATACACTGAAGAAGTTTGTGCCGTCTTAGCTGACGAAGCAGGGCGCCGTTACTTGAGGAACAAAGACGCATTGCAGAGCCTAATGGAACAGGCAGCATCTTCCGAAGCGCCTTCTGCAAAGTTAAATGAGCAGGCCGACAATGCCCATAAAGAGTATCTTAGAGCGTCAAAAGAGTATCTTGCCATAGCATTTAAGAAGAAGTTCTTAGAGAAATGAATATACACACTGCACGTGATAGCAGGTGGTATGGCAAGACTGTGTTAAATTCAGCGAATAAACTTCGAGGTAAAAACTATTTGCGGATAGCCTCATTAACTGGCCTTTATTTCTTTTTGCTCGTCCATGTTCCGCCGTATTGGTAAGTGTCCTCATACTTAGATTTGACATCTGTTAGACACTTCCCGCAGAGAAACTCCCAAGCAGTTAAATCTTGGTATCGACACCGATACAGGACGTCCTTTGCATCCTTGCAGGCATTACAGTCTTTCGTTCGGATTCTTATGCCTTCACACCATCTGTTGCTGTTCCAATAATCACGTCAGACCAGCGCACGTAAAGTGTATGATTAGCGAAGCTTTGTGTTTGTTAAGCTGACCCATGCATTTATCGCATAACGGAAAGTACGTATTGTTTGCTGTGACCATTAAAACAGTTTGCTAGGTGCTACTCCAAACACAAGGAAGATTGTCATGTTTAAAAACTTTTTCAATGCACTCATCGTAGCACGTCAAGCAACTGCAGCTAGGCAGGTTATGGACTGCATGTCTGACCGCCAACTAAACGATTTAGGCTATGATCGTAGCACTTTTGTTGCAGCACAGATGGCAATAATGGTGGCTGAATTAGCTGCGAAAGATGAGGCCGCTCAAAACTCTGTGCCAGTGAATGCTAATCTGGTTGGCGCTTTGTAGCTTCAACTTTACTGCTACTTAAAAAGGAGAGACAGTGTGGAAAACCAGAACAGTCACGATGAAAAACAAGTAAATAGTATGATCAAAAAGCAAGTTGTTGCGCTGTTTGCTTTTCTTGCCTGCGCACTGGTTGGCGGATTAGCAATGGCACTCAACCTGAACACTATCATGTCATCAGACAATCCCATGCTCATTGTAGCTCTTTGTCAGATACCTTTGGGTGCTTCTGCCATCTACTTGGGCATGGTGTTGATGCAGGCGGGTCGCAAAGAAAATCTGCGCACTGAAGACTAAACGGAACGACTACGCCTAACACTAGGCTGGAGCAATTACGCAGTCTATTGGGTGTCGTTTGTTAAGGGTGTTGTTTTGACGTGCTTGGTGCTTTGCTGATACGCCAACCATTAGAAGCAACAATAAAGTTCCCTTTGTTTAACTCTTAGTAGCTCTCACCATGTATACGTTTGATAAAAAACAGAAGCATTTTAAGGCTGCACACTGTTTTCTAGTACAATATGCAGCCATGAATGAACTATTGATAAGCTTAGAAGTTGTAGCCTACTTTTAATCCAAACGCCGTCACACTGTTGCCAGCATAGGACGCTGTGTAGGGACCGTATGTCACATCTACGTCGCCTGCCTTAGTATAACTCACACCAGCAGATATTGTGAACGCATCAATTTTGTGCTTCACGCCAACAGAAAGCGCTTTCATGTCATCGCGCATAGTGAACGCGCTCGTTGATGCCGCACCGGCACCATCTTCCCAAGAGTACGTGAGTGACACAGCTGTATCCTCGGACAGCTTTCTGCCAAGCCCTAGACTATAATTAGTGGTGTCTGAAAAATCACTACCTACGTTTGGCGCACCATTAGCCCCAACAACTACAATCTGACTTTGGCTCCATGAAGCTTTATGAGCAGAGGCCATCAACAAAGTATCTTTTGCAATACCCGTTTGGAAGTTTACAGTTGTTGCTTCTGGCACTTCGAGAGTTCCAGAGGCAACTGTTGCACCCCCTGTTAATGCCACTGAGATGCTTTCTGATCTCAAAATTTCGAGCTTCAAGGCAATATCTGGGCGTTCATACGCTAAGCCGTAAACCATGCCAGTTTTTCTAGTTGCGTCGATCGCATATGTAGTAGCCAACGTCGTGACCTTTGACGCTTTCAGTTTGGCTTGACGTAAGCCTACTGTAGCGGACCAATTATCGTTGAACGAATACCGGCCCATGATGGCTTGGGTGTCAAGTTTTACGTCGGCACTTGGTACTACGCTGTAAACAAGAGCAGTTCCTGCATACGGAGACGAAGGTGAGGTTTGAGTTGTAACAGCATTCTGTCCGTCCATCTGGATCGCTCCAGACCCAAAAGAGGTTAGGCCAATATCAAAATTGCCAAGCTGGAACTTGCCTGAAATGGATGTCCGGGTTTGATCCTTAGCCATCGGGTGTGTGACGCCAGCTTGTGTTGTGCCGTTCACTGAATAGTTTAGATTGCCATATGACAATTCTACGTAGTTACCATCTTCGTAGAGAAAGTTTGTGTCCAACCTGCCAGTTTCCCAACCACCCGAATGTGCAGCAGTTGTTGAAAGAGCCAATGCTCCAAGGGTCGTAAGATGCGCAAATTTCATGATAACCTCGTTGAGTTTTTGTTTTATACTTAAGTTTAGGATAGCTTAACTTGTTTTGAACGCAAAATAGACTTCCCTTGGGTCAAGCGGCTTCGGCTGGTAAAATTGC
>JAOEQC010000003.1 GCA_028388995.1 Ascidiaceihabitans sp.
GGGGCCTTCCCGCAGGAATAGTGAGATGCGTCTGACACTTGTTGACACCCTCTCGACGATCTTCTTCTTCACCGTTCTGGCCGCGTTGACCGAACTTTATGTCGCGGGAATGGAGCCTGCCGCAGTTTTAAAGACAAGGCTGGTTATGATCCCGATGATGGTCCTCACGGGGCGGCCATACGGTGCTTGGCGCGATTGGTTTTTCGCGACAACCAAGCCAACTGTCTCATGGAGCAAGTCCCTCATCGACGGGATAGCGTTCCTGAGCTTTCAACTGCCGGTCTACGGGCTGACACTTTGGATCACCGGGGCGGCTCTTACCGAGATCGGAACCCTGCTTGCCACGACCGCTGTGTTAATGCTGATTATCAGTCGACCTTTTGGCTTGTTTCTTCAAACCATGCGCAGACTGGCTGGCGTGGGCTTAGAGTAATGCATCAGCCGCAACGAAATCGCTCCAAAGCTGCCTTTGGTGAAAGTGCAGCGAATTCACACTTTGTCCGCATAGCAGCCGTTAGAGCTTGGATAGGGCAATGTCTGCTTCCTCAGTTGGCGGCGAAAAACTAAATTACCTCCGAATGAATTTACAACGTTAGTACTAGTGGCCCGTGGTCCGAGGTGCGGGGTGCCACTGGAGTTAATTGCATCTGAGTACAAGAAGTTGGCTGCAGTAACCCCCAGATACAACTCAAGCATCCGGCCAAATCAAATAGTGGATGCTCCAATGGAGGTGGCGTAATTTATATAATCGATATCAATGATTTATTAAGTAATATTTGAGGTGGGCTTAATAGTGTGTTTTTGATGTCATTTCGCGAATGGGATGGAATCGCTGTGTTGAACACAACACAAGTGAAATTCTTCCTAAGGCCTCGGCACAAACCAACCGAACGGAACAATAGATGGTTAAATTTCTGCAGCATCTAATGCTCTAAGCACTCTATTTGTGGTCGCCGTTACATCGTAGAGCTTGTCGAGTCCAAACAGTCCCAAGCGAAATGTCCTGAAGTCATCTGGTTCATCACATTGTAGTGGCACACCGGCTGCAATTTGAACACCTTGAGCGGCAAATCTTTTCCCGTTCTGCACTTCTGGATCATCAGTATAGGAAACAACAACACCAGGCGCGCCAAACCCTTCTGCTGCAACTGATCTGATACCACGCGCAACTAATAACTCACGAACTGAATTGCCTAATTCCCATTGAGCAGCTTTCAGTTTTTGAAAGCCGTACTTACGTGTCTCAAGCATCGTGTCCCGAAACACTTTGAGAGCATCTGTTGGCATAGTTGCATGATAAGAATGGCCACCATTTTCATAACTTTTCATAACTTGATGCCATTTACTCAAATCGATTGCAAAACTGTCAGATTGAGTCTCGTCTAAGCGTAATACCGCTCGTTCCGACAGCATCACGAGGCCTGCCGCTGGTGAGGCGCTCCAACCTTTTTGTGGTGCAGAAATGAGAACGTCAACGCCGAGCTCTTTCATATCAACCCAAACACAACCCGAGGCAATACAGTCTAAAACCATTAAAGCACCAACTTCGTGAGCGGCGTCGGCCATTTGCGCGATGTAGTTATCAGGAAGAATAATGCCAGCGCTGGTCTCCACGTGTGGAGCAAACACAACGTCCGGCACTTGCGCATGGATAGCTTCAACTACTTCATTAA
The DNA here is from genome assembly GCA_028388995.1 of Ascidiaceihabitans sp. Taxonomy (GTDB): domain Bacteria; phylum Pseudomonadota; class Alphaproteobacteria; order Rhodobacterales; family Rhodobacteraceae; genus Ascidiaceihabitans. Next base: position 1,674 of record JAOEQC010000003.1, read on the forward strand.
TCGGTGCTGGCGCAAAGGGGGACTGAATAATGTTACCAGTTCTGCACGCTTTCAAAACAGTAGTTTCACTTGTCATGCCACCACTCTCGAGAATTTGACTCCATCGGTAACTAAACCAGCCGTTCCTCACAACCAGCGCCTGCGCGTTTCTGGCAAACTGTCTGGCGACAGCTTCCATGCCGAAAGTTCCCCCGCCAGGGATCAGTACTACCGCGTCAGCATTATAGACCTCTTTAAGCATTGAAGAAATGTCATTCATGACATCCTGGAATGTGGTGCTCATATGGTTGAGTGATCGATCCGTAAATACGACAGAAAACTCTTCAAGGCCTGTGGGGTCGACGTTATCAAGTAATGCTGACATTGGGCTCTCCAGTTCATGCTGAGATAATTGGTATCTGCACAACAATAGGCAGACAAACCCTAATTATACATATTTGCATCGCGCATGCCTCCTTTATGTTATTGGAGGAACACGCGTCGCTTTTAAGAGACCTTTATAACCTATAGGAGGGCGCAGTCAAACTAATGAGAACTCGCATCAGATAGATGGAGCAATTGGAATCTATGCGCTCAATAATTGACGCCACTCGGCGAGAGCAGCGTCACGGTTTAGCTTGAAATTAGTGCGTGAGTAGAGATGGTGTTCCTGCAACCCCTCACAGCCGACATAACCGGTTCGAGCTCTAATCCCTAAATAATATGAACCTAAACTCACGTCGCCTAAAATGCAGTCGACGACTATTTGATAGAAATCTGCAGATTGTGGTCGCATTATTCTGCCGTTTTATCGCATCAATCAAAACCGGTTTGGGTCAAAATCGTTGATGTTACAATCGGGTGTCCGCTTTTGTGCAAGGTCATTAACGATCTTGCCCGTGACGCCGCCTAAAGTTAGACCGATATGTTGATGCCCAAAAGCAAATATAATGCGTTTTGAATTTGCGGAATGCCCAATGACAGGAAGTGAATCGGGCATGGTTGGACGGTGCCCCAACCAAGTGTCATCAGGCGTACCAAGGTAACCGAACATTTCTGTAGATTTACGTGCTAAATAATCTGTGCAATTGATGTTAAACGCCGCATCGATGGCATTGATTTCCACCGTACCTGCAATCCGCAATCCATGCGCCATTGGTGTAGCATAAAAGCCCGCCTCGGCCCATCCGACGGGGCGCGAAACAAGGTCCCCAGCGTCGCGGTAGAGGATATGGTATCCGCGTTCAGTTCCAAGTGGTAATTTTTCTGCACCGGTTCCCTTTATCTGGCTTGAACGTGCGCCTGCCGTCAGTGCAAGATGCCCACCACGAATTTCTGTCCCATCGCACAGTTGCGCAGTCACACCTGTGTCATCTGCTTCGCAGGTTGCAACACTATTGGTTAGATGTATCCCACCCAGTGCCTCAAATCGTTTTTGCATTCGACTGACAAGTTCCTGCGGATTGGTGATATGGCGCGCCCCTTTAAAGCGCAGCCCCCGATGGATCGGTTGCTGTAGATTAGGTTCCAATTGGCGCACCTCATCTGACGTTAGCTCGTCAAAGTCCACACCTTGCGCCGCGCGCATTGCGTTACCATCAGACGCGCTTTCATAACCAGCCCGACTGGACCAGACATAAAGGCAATCATTGCTAACGATAAGGTCTTGCGCCTGTGCCTCGGCGATCAGCGGATCAAGGCCGTCGGCTGAATGGGTCAAAAATTGCCCCAGCGACTGACTAATGTGTTTCACTCGCGACGGGCGACAATTGTTCAGAAACGAAAGCATCCAGCGCGGGTTTTTCAACCCGTATCCAAAATTGAAGCTGAGCGGGCTGTCGCGACTGGTCAACAATTGCGGAAGTGAGGCAAAGATCGACGGGCTATTGACCGGGATGCAAGCATAGGTGGCCACAGTACAGGCCGAGCCATAGGTGGCACCCGACCCGGCTGGATTTGGATCACATATAAGCGTCTTCAGACCCTCTTTTTGCGCCCATAGCGCCGTTGACATGCCGACGATGCCAGCGCCAACGACAATCATATCGAAATCATTATGTGCCATTAGCATCCTTACTGCTCATGCGTTTTAGGTACTAAAAACACAGCCATTATAAGATCGGCTAACACCGGTCTATCCGTCAATAAAGCTTAGTGTCGGACATAAGAATTAGACTATCTCAAGCAATAGCTTTGTGGTGTTTTCTTTGGTCATTGTGATGGGGTTGCCGCCTGTACTGGGGTCAATCAAAGCACCTGCCACAACACGGTCGATATCCACATTTTTAATTCCAAGGCCAGTAAGGTTTTTGGGGATGCCAAGGGACGCATTCAATTCATCTACATAGGCGCAGAACCCATCAAACCCTCCCGCAATGTTTAGGTAGCTGGCCGCTTTCGTAATCACTTCAGTAATGGCTGGCTTGTTGAATTGCAGCACCGCAGGCATGCACACCGCATTCGTGGTGCCGTGGTGCGTGTGATAGATCGCACCTATGGGGTGTGACAAAGCGTGAATCGCGCCTAGCCCTTTTTGGAAGGCTGTCGCACCCATGCTCGCGGCTGACATCATATGCGCGCGGGCCTCAAGATCGGTTCCATCGGCGTAGGCGCGTGGCAGGTAGTCTTTGACCAACCGCATACCTTCCAGCGCCATACCTTGCGACATAGGGTGGTAGTGCGACGAGCAGAAAGCTTCAACGCAATGGGCAAAGGCATCAAGGCCGGTGCCTGCCGTGATGAAATCGGGCATTCCAGCCGTCAGTTCTGGATCGCAGATTACAACTGCGGGCAGGAATTTTGGATGGAATATGATCTTTTTTTCTTCGGTCAGAGAGTTGGTAATGACTGATGCGCGGCCCACTTCGGACCCTGTTCCAGCAGTTGTAGGGACGGCAACGATTGGCGCAATCGCGTCGGCGTCGGCGCGCGTCCACCAGTCATCGATATCCTCAAAATCCCAAAGCGGACGCGTTTGCCCAGCAAGGAAAGCCACCAGCTTGCCCAGATCAAGGCCAGAGCCACCACCAAAGGCAACCACACCGTCGTGGCCACCATCGTTGTAGGCTTTCACACCCGCTGCAGCGTTCTTTTCATTGGGGTTTGGATCGACATCAGCAAACATCGCACGCCCAAGGCCCGCGGCCTCAAGGAGATCAAGCGTTTGAGTGGTAATAGCCATACTTGCAAGACCGCGATCCGTAACCAAAAGTGGTTTTGTGATGCCCGCTACAGCGCAAGCGTCAGCGATTTCAGAAATACGGCCAGCGCCAAAACGGATAGACGTTGGGTAGGACCAGTTTGCTATTGGGCTCATATTTTTATGCTTTCTTGAGATGGTATGATTTTGGGCGTGTCAGGTTATGGTAGCCAATCACAGATAGGCCCCCACCGCGTCCCGTGTCTTTGCACCCGGTCCAGCACAGAGCGGGATCAAGGTAGTCAGCGCGGTTCAGGAACACGGTCCCTGTCTCGATTTGATCTGCGATTAATTCGGCGCGGATAGCGTCTTGGGTCCAAAGGGAAGCGGTCAGGCCAAAGTTACTATCATTCATCAGGCGGATCGCTTCAGCGTCATCTTTGACGGACATGATACCAACGACGGGGCCAAAGCTTTCCTCGCGCATCACACGCATGTCGTGGGTGACGTTTGTCAGGATTTGCGGCATCAAATATGCGCCACCATTTTCGGGGAAATGCGCGGGATCGATATGTGCCGTTGCACCTGCCGCAATGGCGTCCTTTGTTTGGCCACGGACTTCGTCGGCGAAGCGGACATGCGCCATTGGACCAAGCGTTGTTTCAGCGTTTAGTGGGTTGCCTAAAATGTAACCATTCACAATTGCCACAGCCTTTTGCACGAACGCATCAAACAGGCTTTCGTGGACATAAATCCGTTCAATCCCACAACAGCACTGACCAGAATTGAACATCGCGCCATCAATCAGCGTATTGACAGCCGCGTCAAGGTTGGCGTCTTCCATAACATAGCCAGGGTCTTTGCCGCCGAGCTCCAAACCGATGCCAGTAAAGTTAGCGCTTGCTGCCGCTTGCATCGCTTTGCCGCCACCAACTGAACCGGTGAAGTTCACAAAACCAAACGCGCGATCCGCGATCAAAGCAGATGTTGTCTGGTGATCCAGAAATACGTTTTGGAAAACGTCCTCGGAGATACCAACTGAATGAAATGCGGCCGCCATTCGTTCGCCCACCAATGGGGTTTGGGACGCGTGTTTTAACATCACTGCGTTGCCTGCGATCAAGGCGGGCGCGACGGTGTTGATCGCCGTCATGTAAGGGTAATTCCAAGGGGCCACGACTAAGACCAAACCGTGGGGCACACGTTTGATCACGCGGCGGAATGCATCACTGTCCTCAACCTCAATAGGGGCCAGTGCGTGTTCCGCAATCTCCGCCATATAAGAGGCGCGTTCATTGAATCCGCCAAACTCACCACCGTAGCGGACAGGACGACCCATTTGGTGTGCTATCTCAAGCACGATCTCATTATTCATCTCACCGATGGCTGCAACACCTGCTTGCACCAGTTTGATACGCTCCGCGAGGGGGCGTGCAGCCCATGCGACTTGGGCGCTCTTTGCACGCGCGACCGCGGCCTCAGCTTCCGTGCGTGAAAGCGTGTCGCGTGTCGCGTAAACCGATCCGTCAATTGGAGAGATGCATTGGATAGTCATAGCTTTAAGCCCTTTCAAAACCGCGTGAGATTTCCCAATCGGTCACTGTGCGGTCAAATTCTTCTTGTTCCCATTCGGCAGCGCGGGTGTAGTGATCAACAACATCATCGCCCATGGCCGCACGTAGCATATCAGATCCGTGCAGCGCGTCTTTTGCGTCGCGCAAGTTTTGGGGGATATGCGCAGAGGTTGTATCTTCATATGCATCACCCGAGAAAGCCGCAGGGAGTGTCAGCTTTTCTTCTATCCCTTTGATACCCGCGGCAAGCATTGCAGCTTGCGCAAGATAGGGGTTCATATCAGACCCTGGTATGCGACATTCGACCCTTATCGCTTTGCTGTCAGCACCACACAGGCGATAAGCGGCAGTGCGATTATCTACCGACCAAATAACTTTTGTCGGCGCAAATGAACCTTTGGCAAAGCGTTTGTAGCTATTGATATAGGGGGCCATGAAATAAGTGTAATCGGCAGCGTATTTGATCAGACCAGCCATATAGTGATCCATCAATTCTGATTTACTATTGGGCCGATCAGCATCGAAAAACGCTGGCTTACCGTCTTTCCACAAGGATTGGTGTACATGGCTGGACGATCCAACGCGATCTTGGCTCCACTTGGGTAAAAATGTTGCGGCGTGGCCATGTTGCCATGCGATTTCTTTCACAGCATGTTTGGCAATGCTATGGTGATCGGCACAGGCAAGCGCCTCGTCATATTTGATGTTCAGCTCTTCTTGGCCGGCTTCGGCTTCTCCTTTAGACCCCTCAATAGGGATGCCCATGGCATAAAGGTGGTTGCGCAATGGGCGCATCACAACCTCTTCCTTGGTAGTTTGTAGGATGTTGTAATCTTCGTTATATCCGCTGATGGGGTTAAGATCGCGAAAACCGCCTTTACGGATATCATCAAAGCTTTTCTCAAACAGGAAGAATTCCAATTCGGTCGCCATTGTGGCGCTAAATCCCATTTCCGTTAGGCGCGCGATCTGGGTTTTCAACATTGCGCGCGGGGAATGTGCAATCGATTTTTGATGGTGATCCAAGACGTCGCAAAGCACCATCGCAGTGCCTTCAAGCCATGGGACAAGGCGCAATGTGTCCAGATCGGGCTTCATGGTATAATCGCCGTACCCTTGCTCCCAACTGGTCGCAGCATAGCCACCAGGCGTTGCCATTTCGAGGTCGGTGGCAAGCAAATAGGTGCAGCAATGCGTTTCCGCATGACCACTTTCGACAAAGGCTTGTGCATGAAAACGCTTGCCCATCAAACGGCCCTGCATATCAACAATACACACCAGGACAGTATCAACCGACCCGTCACTGACGTGCGTTTTTAGATCATCAAAGTTCAAAGTACCGGACATTAGGTTTCCATTCTTAACAGAGAGGTGAGGGCCGACAAGTCGCGGCCCCCAGAGCACAAATTAGCCGTAACGGTATGGGCGTCCAGCTTTGACCATATCGGCGTTGTACTTCTTAAAGATATCAACAACGCGACGCTTGACGTCAGACTCGGCTGCGATTTCTTCCCAGAACACCTGTGCAGCATCTTCGACTGTTGCCCATTCTTCGTCTGGAATTGAAGTCAGTTCCATTTTTGGACCATTGACACGCAAGTTGGCTTCTCCACCCCAATACCACCACTGACGATAGTAGTGTGATTGGTCACAGCAGACGCGGAACAGCGTTTGCAGATCTTCTGGCAGTTCATTCCAGCGGTCCATGTTGGCAAAGAATGACCCAGCCCATGCACCAGAGATATTGTTGGTGAGGAAGTAGTTTGTCACATCAGCCCAACCAACGGTGTAGTCTTCAGTGATGCCTGACCAAGCGACGCCATCAAGTTCGCCAGTTTGCAAGGCAACTTCAATATCTTCCCAAGGCAAGTTCACTGGAACTACGCCGAACTGTGTCAAGAAACGACCAGCGGTTGGGAAGGTAAAGATCTTCTTGCCCTTGAGGTCTTCAAGGCTACGGATGGGGTCTTTGGTTGCGAAGTGGCAAGGATCCCAAGCACCAGCAGAGATGTGTTTTACGCCGACTTTTGAGTATTCTTCGTCCCAAATCTCGTTCAAGCCATATTGGTTGAACAGCACTGGAACATCGAGCGAGTAGCGTGAGCCAAACGGAAAGTAGCCGCCAAAAACTGTGACGTCCGTAGGTGATGCCATTGAATCGTCGTCTGATTGTACGGCATCAATCGTGCCGCGTTGCATGGCCTGAAACAGCTCGCCCGTTGGGACCAGTTGGTCCGCAAAGAACAATTCGATTTGCATGCGGTCGCCGGCAATTTTGTTGAACATTTCGATCGCAGGAACGATCACTTCTGCGGCTAGAGATGCGCCCGCATAGGTCTGCATCCGCCATTTGATCGTACTTTGGGCCAGCGCCGGTGTGGCTAGGGCTGCGGGTGCGGCAATAGCTGCACCTTGGATAAATTTGCGTCTTGAAGTCATGTCTTCTCTCCTTGGTTGGGTCTCGATCGATTTGAGACGGCTCTTTTATGGTTTGTTGTAAACATAATCTGGAAGCCACGTGGCGATGCCGGGGAAGACCATGACCAGCACAAGGGCAAAGACCATGATCAACACGAAGGGTGTAATCGACGAATAAATATCGCGTAGCGAGATTTCGGGAGGGGCCATGGCCCGCATCAAGAACAGGTTGTAACCAAAGGGCGGCGTCATATAGGCGATCTGTGTTGTGATCGTATAAAGGATACCGTACCAGATTAGATCAAAGCCCAGCTCGCCTACCAGTGGCACATAAAGCGGCGCGACGATCACCAACATGGCCGTGTCATCAAGGAACGTACCCATCAAGATAAAGCTAAGCTGCATCAGGATCAAGATTGTCCAAGGGTTAAGATCAAGGCGTTCGGTAAAGACGCTTTCGATTGCTTTGACAGCACCCAGCCCATCAAACACCGCGCCAAAGGCGAGGGCTGCGAGAATAATCCACATGAACATACAAGTAATACCCAGCGTGTTGCGCACCGAATTCTCGAACACCTCACGTGTCATCCGGCCCTTTAAGACGGCGGCGGCAAAGGCTGCGAGCGCACCAATGGCCGAACTTTCGACAAGCGACGTCCAACCTTTGACAAATGGTACCATCATCACCGCAAAGATCATGATTGGCAGCAATCCAGCACGAAGAAGGCGCATCTTTTCAGCACGCGGAATATTGCGTTCGCTTTCGTCTAAAATTGGCCCAAGGACAGGATTAATGCGGCAACGCATGATGATGTAGGCGATGAACAAACCAGCCATCATCAAACCCGGTACAACGCCTGCCAACCACAGCTGGCCTACTGGCTGCCGTGCGATCATTGCGTAAAGGACTAGCACAACAGAAGGCGGAACAAGGATGCCCAAACTCGACCCCGCTTGGATCACGCCAGTCACCATGCGTTTGTCATAACCGCGCTTTAACAGCTCAGGCAGCGCGATGGTTGATCCAATCGCCATGCCTGCAACACTAAGACCGTTCATTGCTGAGATCAGGACCATCAGACCAATCGTACCAATAGCAAGACCACCGCGTAGGCCGCCCATCCAAACATGGAACATCTTATATAGGTCGTCTGCGATTTTACTTTCGGACAGTACGTAGCCCATGAAAATAAACATTGGCAGGGTGAGCAGTGGGTACCACTTCATCAGTTTCATCGCTGCTGAAAAGCCGATGTCAAAACCGCCTGTGTCGCCCCACAATAGCAATGCCGCGACCACGGCGATAAATCCGATAGCCCCAAAGACGCGCTGTCCCGTGAGCAACATCAGCATCATGGACGAAAACATGAGGGTTGCTATTAATTCATACGACATCAGATCGCTTTGCCTTTAATACGTAGAACATCTTTTAGAAGCTCTGAAATGCATTGGAGTAGCATGAGGAACATTCCCAAGATCATGATGGTCTTGATCGGCCACATGTATGGACGCCACGCCGTTGATGAACGTTCGACACGACCAATTTCTTCTGATCCAGTCAGTAGCCCACCAAAGAAGGAAAATGGCTCAGTTCCCCAGTATCCCAGTGAATAGGCCGTCGAACTTACGGCACCGTATAGCAAGACGCAGAGATAGAAGATTAGGAACAACACGGTAAACAGATCCCACCACGCCTTTTTGCGCAGAGACCATTCGCCATATAGCAAATCCATCCGCACGTTTGATCCAAGTTGGATGGAATAGGGCCCGCCAAGGATATAATATGCAACCATCGCGAATTGCGCCATTTCGAGAGTCCACAAGGACGGCACGAAAAACGTCTTGCTTATTGAAGACCAAAGCAAAATCGCCATCAAAACGAAGATGCCATACATCGCAATACGCCCGACACGTAAGTTAACCGCATCAATGGCACGGACATAAGCGCGCATCATGCCTGACATTGCACGACCCCCGCTACGTTCATTTGTGCGAATGCATCAACAATCCATCCCGCGAGCAGCGCAGCCATTACTTCTTGTTGCTGTGCTCTCTCGATCAGATCATTGCGGATTTCTAACATCACATTCAAATGTCCATCTTTGATCGCATGTTCTTTTAGCGTGTGGGTGACACCGTGTTCTGGCCCATAAGGTTCGTTACGCTGAACATTGGCAGTTGTGTGCGCATGAGCGGTTTGCAACATCGCGTCGGCGAATCTTGTGTCTGTATCATGCAAAATACCAATTTCGACGGACCTCATTTGACCATGATATATGGGTGTGAAGCTGTGAACTGTGACGACGATCGGGTTAGCGACTTGTTTAACCATGCTGGAAAGTGCCGATTGAAACGGCCAATAGTACACCTCAGCGCGCATGTTCCGTTTCGACTGCGTTAGGATCTTGTTGCCTGGAACATCAATAAGCTCGCTACGTGACGGCATCGCGTCAGGTGCGTTTGGCGGCCGGTTACAGTCATAAACCAAGCGCGATACTTCGCTCGCGACAAGAATCGCATCAAGACTTTTGGACAATTGGTTTGCGACGGCCATAGCCCCTGGGTCCCAGGCTGCATGGCTTTCACGGGCATCTAGGGACAAACCTAACCCATTAAACAGGTGAGGTATGTGATGAGAGGCATGTTCGCAAACAAGCACGACAGAAGACGATCCAGCAGCATTTACCACCAAGACGTTCTCGTTCATTGTATCTATGTCAACTTGCGTCATGTATCCCCCGGCTAGATAAATGTGTTGCTAAAGTTGATATCTGTCAACAGAATAATGAGAATTATATACCATTTGAAAATTAGTTGTTATTTTTTTCATCAAAACAGAGGCGAGATCAATGTCCGAAATTCCACTCACCATCTCGGATCGTATTCAATCGCGGTTGGATGACTTGACTAGAGCTGAACGGCAGTTAGCGCATTTGATCCTCGAAAACTATCCCGCTTCTGGCCTTGGCCCCCTAAGCGCGTTGGCCAAAGATGCAAAAGTGTCCATTCCGACAGTCTCGAGAATGGTCCAAAAGCTTGGTTACAAGGGATATCCTGAGTTTCAAGCTGAACTGCGTGAAGAGCTGAAAGCAAAGGCTAAGAACCCCATCGCAAAACACGACACTTGGGCCGAAGGCGCGCCATCAGAGCATCTTTTGAACAGATTTACAGACGCTGTTATCGACAATATCCGTTACACATTGGGCCAAATCGACCCAAAGGATTTTGATAGAGCATGCGAGATGATTGCCGACGCCGATCATCACCTTTACATCGTTGGCGGCCGTATCACACATACCTTGGCGGAGTATTTGTTCCTGCACATGCAGGTCATCCGACCGCAACTCACCCATATACAATCAACATCCAATGCATGGCCGCATTATTTGCTGGACATGAAAGAAGGCGATGTCTTCATCATTTTCGACATGCGCCGATATGAGAATAACACGCTAAAATTAGCCGAAATGGCCCATGCCAAGGGTGCTAAGTTGATCTTGTTCACAGATCAATGGCGATCGCCAATTCATCAGTTGGCCGAGATCAGCTTTAGCAGCCGCATTGTTGTACCATCCGCATGGGATTCTAACGCTATTCCACTGTTGCTGTTAGAGACCTTAATCTCCTCTATTCAAAACTTGAGCTGGGACGTCACCAAAGATCGGTTAGAAGAGTTAGAAACCATGTTCGATCAAACAAAGTTGTTCCGAAAGTTCACTTAAAGACTGCACTAATGTGGGGAAACAGGGCTTTGTTGCACAAATGGGCTTATTGAATTCACTGTATGAAACCAGCGTGATAGCTGGAGGCCATGAACAGTTGGGCCCCTACTAAGTACAAGACAAAAAAGTGGTCGTCTTACAATGACAGTTTGAAGCGGCGCGGATTGTTGTCGATCTGGTGTGATCCGGAGATGGTTTGGATATCGCATACTTCCGCCCTGCAGAGATACGAAAAGCGGCATCAACACACACCAGATGCATCTTAGCCAAGCCGCAAACCTGTCCTAAAAAGCAGGACTACTTCAATAATGCTGTTGAACCCATTTTTTCAACGTCTAAATCTCAATACCCAAATTTGATGAAAGTTAGGGTCGCGTTAAGCCATTGGTCGTCGCCATGCGCACCGCATCACGCCGAAGCTCGTCTGTGTAATTCTTTGCCATTCTCTATTTCATCCATAGCAAATATTGCTCGAAAGCGACCGGGAATAAACCGTGACAAGTCCAACGGCTTGAGCACCTGCTAAGCTTGTCAGAGGGCTGGCAAGACATAGGAAGCCAACGGTAAAAATGTCATTTTCCGCGATGTCTGTGCGGAGCCCTTGAACGAGGCTGAATTGGCTGAATTGATTTCAGGATTTGGGGGTTTCTTAGTGAATAGGAAATCTAATGACTTTAGAGACCTCAATGAGTGGTCGAAGACGTCATAAGTGGAAGCCCAAAGTGATGAATCGCCCAATGATACATGACCATAATCAGCTATATTTGGGCTGGGATGAAACAGTTCAAAAGACTTTACTCACGGGCTAGTCGTATGAAATTACAGATCAACTATTAGTAGCAAGCAGAGACGTTGCGCTTGTCACGAACGTCAGCAATGCAAAAGCTACGATGCGACAATCAAGGTAGTAGTGAGCGACAGGTTTGGGCCGAGACTGTTTAAAACCTCATTTTTTGATATGGTGAACTGGTAGATTGGAGTTCGACATGTCAGGTTTTATTGAAGGCTCGGATTCAGACCAGCTTGCTTCCCGAACGTTTGGAAGATTGGGCTTGCGAAAACAATCCAGTTCGTGTCGTCGATATTTTCGGGGATGTATTGGATCTGAGTGATCTCGTGCTTGATCGTACAAATTCAGCGAATACCCCAAACAGTCTGAGACGATAGCTCAAGCGTTCAACCCTAATACCGCTATACCAAAAACCATCAGAATGGCGGCCGAAAAGCGGCGCTTCCAATTCCCCTCTTTAAGAATAAAGAAGCCTATCATGGTTGCAAAAATGACCGATGTTTCGCGCAAGGCAGAAACCACTCCGAGATCCGCGAAGTTTTTAGCGTAAAGGACAAGACCGTATGCTGTCATAGAGACGATCCCCCCCGCGATCCCAATCACCCAAACTTTAAGAGGAAGTTGCTTAAACGTGTCGCGTTTACGCCAGCCTATGAAGCCCGCGATAAACAGGTGCAAAAACGCGCCCCAAGCCCAATAGCTAAGTGTATTTCCAGACAAGCGCACACCAACACCATCTGCCAGCGAGTAAAAAGAAATGCAAAAGCCAGTCGCCATTGACAGCAACAATGGTGACTTTTCAAGGCCTGATGAGAAGGCTTTCCAGCTGCTTAAAACAATACCAAAAATGATTAGACCAATGCCAAACCACACCAGTGCAGGCAACGTTTCGCCAAGCAAGAGCCACGCCCAGAGTGAGACAAGAACAGGCACGATCCCGCGTGCGATTGGATAAACGACACTGAGATCACCCTGTTGATAAGCGCGCCCCAAAAAATAAAAATACGCGAAATGGACCAATGTCGACAAAACTATGAAGATTACACTTTGAGCGTTTGGCAGTGGCAAAACTGTGACCATAATTACGCCTGGTATCACATGACCCAACGCGACAAGGCCAAGCGTTGTCGTGCGGTCAAAGGCCGTTTTGACGATGGCATTCCAAATAGCGTGCAGCAAAGCAGCTGACAAGATTATCACAATGATCGAAAGTGACATTACCTACCTCTAAAACTGTAGCCTCACAAATTCCTGTCTGCATGGCCGAGATGTACAAATACGCAACAGACCTCTTAAAGGCCCTATTAGGCTAGTGATCGTCTTTGTGAATATTGAGAATTTCTTCAATCAACCGCGTTTCCAGAAGTTGACCATTTGCATATAAAATCGGCGTCGCGACGGCTGCTATATTGCTGTTGAAATCGCGGAATGCGCGCAGCGTTTCCAGATGAATATCGCTGCTGGCAAAGCTACTTGCCTCGCCGCCTTGCAAACGCTTGAAATGCTTTTTGCGGCTGTTGCGTTCTGCGCGTTTGAGTTCGGTCTTCTCCATGTTCAACAATCGTGCGCATTCTAAATCTTCTGAGATAAGAACGTTCGATGCCATTTTCATATTGGCCAATATGGTCTCGTGCATTCCACGTAATTCAATCCACCCCTCTTCAGAAAACCGACCACCCGCTAACTTCAAATTCCGCGCCAACACCGCCAAACGCTCTGCGACAACGTCGCCTGCAATTTCTAAGCGAACAGCATATTCCAGCATTTCTCGTGCTGCGCGTCCGTTTTCACGGCCCATCATTTCCATGGGCAAACCCGCCGCGAATTCACGGATCCGGGTAAGGCAAGCGTTCACATCTTGGTCAAGGGCTTGGACCGCTCTGATGTGATCCTTCTCGCCCGAACGGTACAAAGAAATGACAGGGCTGAACATGGCTTCAACCATCTCTATCATACGAAGTAACTCTAGCTTGAGAGAGGCCACCACTTGCGCGGGGGTGCCCATGTTGGCGGGATCGAGAGCAGTTTCAGATTTTGAGGTCAAATTATAAGCCGCGATCTCTGTTGGCTTGGGCCAAGCCTTATCAAACACCACCTGCAATCGCGCGCAAAATGGTAGCGCAAGTATCAGCAACGACGAATTGAACACGATATGCGCGATCACCAACATCTGCCCGCCATCCCGCACGTCGCGCAAATTGATATCAACGGCCAGATTAATGACAAACAAACAGATCACAGCCAACACTCCGCGCAGGATCAAGTTAGCGAACACGATCCTGCGTGGTGCCACATCCATCCCGCGCGTCAACCAAACAGGAATAAACGCACTTCCCAGATTGGCACCAAGGACAAGAGACAGACCCGCTGAAAAGGGAATGGCCCCAACTTGGACCAAGGTGACACACATCAATATCGCAGCGACTGAACTGTGCATCAAAAACGCCAATGCGCCGCCAACTAAGAAAGCAGTTACATAGTCGCGTGCAAGGTAGCCCGAAATCGCAGGCAAAAACGGATTGATACGGATCGGCTCCATCGCCTCTCTCAGGAACTGAAGAGAAATCAAGATAAGCGCGAGACCCATCACGATGCGCCCTGCTTGGCGCAGCTTCTTTTGCTCGGCCTTAAGGAAGAGCCAGCCACCAATGGCGAGAAGCGCAGGAACAAGCCAGTCAAAATCGAAGGACAGCAGTTGAATAATCAAGGCTGAACCAAGATCACCACCAAGGACGATCGCAAGACCTGTGCTAAAAGCAATCAAACCGCTTGCTGCAAAACCAGAAGTCAAAAGAGCAACCGCCGCCGAGCTTTGCATCACAACGGCTAGTACAAACCCGACCCCGCTCGCTTGGATTGGCCCGCGTTGCTCTGTCATAATCCGCTGAAAAGACGCACCGTAGCTACGCTCAATTCCAGTGCGTACCAGACGGACTGCGAACAGCAGCAACATCGTGGCCCCTGCAATCCTCACTAAAAAACTCACAATCAACATATTCGGCTGTTTACCAAGTTCAAAAGCTGCGCATGCAGTTCAAGAGTTGCTGCCGACACAACGCGCCCATCTGATTTAAGAGTGAGCGGCATGCCGTCCCAATCTGTCATAAGCCCACCCGCTTCTTGGACAACGACCGATAGCGGTAAATAATCATATGGTTGCAGATCGTAATCCACTACCGCATCCACATAGCCAGCTGCGAGCAGTGCATGGGGATAACAATCGTAAGAAAATCGGCGGGTTTGCCCGTTCTTTGTAAGGCGCTCAAAGACGTCTGGGTGATCCGCAAAGATTTTCTCACCCTCATTTATGTACAAAATTCCATGATCGATGTTTCTCTGGCTAGAGCAGTGGATTGCAGCGCCATTTAGTGTAGCCCCCTCACCGACGACACCGAGAAATACCTCGCCCAAAGCGGGCATTGCAATTACTCCGATCTCAGGAATGCCATCCATCAAATGTCCAAGTAGAAATCCAAAGAGAGGGTGGCCTGACAAAAACGATCGTGTCCCATCAATTGGGTCAACAATCCACATTCTTTGATGATCTGCACCTTCAATTCCATACTCTTCACCGAAGATTCCATGATCCGGAAAATGTTCGCCTAGATAAGTCCGAACAAGCGTTTCTACCCCCCTGTCTGCTTGAGTGACGGGACTTTCATCTGCTTTGAAGTCGGCGTCTAATTGGCCTCGAAAATAACCCATCGCAGTTTTGGAGGAAAAACCAGCAATTTCGAGAGCCGATGCTATGAATTCACGCTTGGGCATTTTGACCCTCTCCAAGAGCGAGATGTAAATCAATGCCCCAAGCCTGAATTGCATTTGTCAAATTTTGCCCTGGCGTTTGATCGGTCACAATCACGTCCACATCCCATGTTTCAAGGCCGCAGTGAGGCGCTGTTTGCTCGAACTTGGTATGATCCAGCACCACCAAAACAGATCCAGCACACTTGGCTACAACCGCAGCGAGATTGGCTTCGGCTGCATTGAGATTAAGGAACCCACGGTTTTCACAAAGCGCGTCGGTGCTAAGGATCGCGAGGTCATAGGCGAACCTGAGACATTGTTGTTCGGTTACAAAACCAAAGGTCCCACGCTCGTCGATTTGCATTTCTCCGCCCAACAAATGCACGTGGTTGCCATTATGGTTGGCAAGTACCTGAGCTACGCCAACCGAATTTGTCGCAACGGTCAGACGAGAGTGATCGCGCAGACTTTCCGCCACAAAGGCGGTCGTTGACCCGACATCCAAAAACAAAGTCATACCATCCTGCACGTGATCTATTACCGTGTTTGCGATGGCGCGTTTTTCAGTCGAATGCTTGGCGATACGGCTTAAAAAGCTGGGTGCCTCGGGGGGGCCTGTTAAATAAGCACCCCCGTACATCCGCTCTAGCAATCCAGATTTCGAAAGCGTTTTAATCGTCCGCCTGACAGTTTCCTCGGAGACGCCTAGCGATTTTGCAAGTTCAGCGCTGCGCGCTGACCCTCCAAATCGATGGAGTGCATCAAGTAACTCACGCTCTCGATGGGACTGCTTTGGGAATTTATCGTTGCTCGCGATCTTGAAAACCCCACAATTTCTCCACAAAATTTATTATAATTGACCGAAAACAAAATGCAATGGCGCAATATTTATCCAAATCTGCAAATTTTACGCTTACTCACACAGAAACAGCTTTTAAAAATGTATTTTTTACGCGTTATTAAGACTCGATACAGTGGAGAGGATATTCCGCTATGAGTAGCGCCAAAAATGTTCTGTTTATCGTGATCGATCAGCTTCGTGCCGATTGCATCTTTGGGGATCTGGCGCAACACTTAGACCTCCCCAACATCAGAGCTTTGAGCGCGGATGCGGTGAGTTTTCGGCATCATTATTCGGTCGTTACTCCATGCGGCCCTTCGCGGGCATCTCTTTTGACTGGAAAGTATTCGATGAACCACCGCTCTGTCAGAAACGGCACACCAATGCGCCATGATATTCCAAATATTGCGACAGAAATGCGCAAGGCTGGTTATTCGCCAATGCTGTTTGGGTATACCGACACGCCACCCGATCCACGTGTCCATGATGTCAACGATCCAGCACTAAAAAATCATGAATATCCGATGACTGGCTTTCAAGAAGTCGTCGAAATGCAATTTCAAAAGTCTTTGCCGTGGCGGTCGCATCTCATCAATCAAGGGTACACATTAGGTAGTCACAACGACGTTTACCGCCCTACTGCGCCGACAGATAGCGCTCCAAAGATAAATGATCCCGCCATATACCTTGCAAAAGACAGTGACACCGCATTTTTAACTGACAGGTTTCTGGCAACGATGCCCGCTTACCAAAACGAGAACTGGTTTGCGCACCTAACCTACATTCGCCCGCACCCACCACTGGTGGCCCCTGCACCGTTCAACGACATGTATTCGCCTGATCAGATACCATTGCCTCGCCGCCGTGCTGACCCGTCAGACGAGATCGCAAACCATGCATTTTTCGAGCCAACGATTGCAAACAACCGCGTCTCGGACAATGTCATTGGTTTTCCAGACCTGGAACCCACGGATAAAAATATCCAAGCGCTGCGTTCGATCTATTTCGGACTAATTACAGAGGTTGATCAGCATATTGGACGGATCATTAATTCCCTCAAAGGCACTAGACAATACGACGATACGTTGATTATCGTCACCTCAGATCACGGCGAAATGCTGGGGGATCGACATATTTGGGGCAAGTTTACGGTCCACGACGCCGCGTTTCATACCCCCCTCATCATTCGCCATCCCGGCAATGCTGGACAGATCGTTTCGCAGCCTGTCGAGACAATCGATATAATGCCGACCATTCTTGATTGGGTCGGACAGCAGGTTCCAAATTCCGTGGACGGCAGATCATTGTTGCCCTTCCTGCGCGGTGAGGTTCCGACTGATTGGTGTACCTATTCCTTCTCGGAACTCGACTTTGCCCGACCAGAAAGTCCTACAATCTGGGAAACCTCACTTGGAACAGGGCCCAGCAATTCTTCGTTGGCAATCCTACGTGAGGGACGTTTCACACTTGTAGAGTTTGCCGCCGACCTGCCCCCGATCCTCTATGATCACAGTGAAAACGGTGAGGCGTGCAACGTGGCGGACGACCCTAAATACCAAACAGAACTCAATAGGTTAACAAGGCTAATGCTCAAGCATCGCATGAAGAACATGGACCATACATTGTCATTGAATACGATAACGGACGACGGCCCCCGCGTCAGGCTTCGCCACCCAACAGTCTAGTCCAAAGGAAAAATCGGGCGCGTGACATTTTTGTAGTTCAGTGACCCATAATCCAACGTACACAGTGCCCCACTGTCACAGACTATTATACGCCCAGCTAGAGGGGCGAAGGCCGCACGAAAATGCTGCATTGATTTTAATGCGATAATCGACTTTTCGGCTGGATTAATCCCAAAACTCTCGAACTGTTTCAAATCAAGGACTTGATGGGCGATACTAACAATAAGGATCTCGATCCCAGCGACCTCAAGCACTGCCGTTTGCCCAAAATCACGCTTTAATCCATCCATCATCGGTCCGCTTCCGACAACGTGACCCTCACCCGTCCATTTAACCCTGCCAGTCAAACGAAGTGGCGGCCCACCAAGCTGCGGTGCCGTTGCGCCGCCTATGTCCAACGTTACCTCTGAGCCAACTGGCTGAGCATTCAGCAATGCCGCAGCTTTAGGATCGATCAATGCACCAAAACAAGCGTCTTTAATGCCCGCATCCAAAAGTGCCGCCAATAGGTTCGTCGCATCACCGTAGGCACCAGACCCTGGGTTGTCAGCGTAATCGGCGATGACCAATGGGCCTACACCCCCTTTCCATGCCTTGGCAGTATTTGCCGCTTCGGAGCAGCTGAGGTAAGTGTTCAATTCCTCAAACCGGCGATCCCAAATATCGTCTGCAAGGGTTTCAGCGATGGACTGATTGGCATCCGTATTCCCTTCACACGTGACAAGGACCGTTGGGCCAACCTCAGCAATATCTGCGCAAGGAAACGCGCCGTTTACGCTAATAGCATAGACCCCCTTGCGCGCCTCACATGCGCGAGCCATTGCATGGCGCTCGATCATGGGTCCAAGGTCAGTCCGCCCTGCATTTGCTTCTTCCAACATTGGCCTGTGCGCGCGGAGTGTTACCGGGTTGATCTCGCCCATCATCGTGCGTTGTAAGAGTTCAGCGCAACGCCGCCCAGTCGCGCGCAAATCTACGTGGGGGTAGGTCGTATAGGACACCAAAATTTGCGCCAGATCACACATTTTAGGTGTCACATTTGCATGTGGGTCAAGCGTTACAGCGATTGGAATATTTGCACCTGCACTAGCGCGAAGCCGCGCTAGTATTTCGCCCTCACCATCTTCGCAAAAATCAGTAACCATAGCGCCATGAAGCATCAAAAATATGCCGTCCCACTGTCCTTGCGCTGCAGCAATTAGAGGCGCGGTCAAGGTTTCAAACGCATCCCTTGTTACAGTCCCACCCGGGCCAGCAGCTGCACTAATAACGTGATCAATCTGCCAATTGTAATCCCCACCCACATCGAGCAATCCAGCAAGTTCTGTGTTCAAGTCGCCCCGAGTAGCAATCGCCAGCTCGCCATCCAAGAGGTAGCGATCTTCAAAGCTCTTTATCGTCGTAGGATGTATATTAAAAGTATTGGTCTCGTGTAAAATTTCGGCGGTTAATACTTTGAGTCTCACGATAGTATCCTTTGAAACCTATGCTTACTTGAACGGCTATTTTTTGGTTTTGTTTTAGGAAGTGCGTCCAACATGGCCTGTGAATTTGCCATAAAGGCTTACCATCTTGTTCATCCGGTTCTAGACCTCAAGTAATATTTCAATATAGACGCCGTTCACCAATAAGCCACGGTTGATCTCCAATATCGTTGCGCAGGTTCTTTTTAAGATCCTTGCAGCCATCGTAACCGATGCTTCGACAAAACCTGCCAACAGTTAGCTCACTTAAGCACACTTTGGTTGCCAAACTCGCCGCTTTTTTCAAATGAAAGGTTTTCAAGTTCTGCAAACATGAAAGCCGCCAACGCGGTCAGTCTTAGAGGATAAAGACAGGGCTACATTTAGCCGCTCACTTAGGGTTCTATTTATCTTTCTAATCCCGAAAACGTATCGCGGGACGCCAAAGATTAAATCGATGAGAAAGCCAAAGCATGTGCCACGGAATGACCTGTTATTTCGCGAAGCTGTTAAAGCGTGCAGGCGAAAGAGCAACTGCAAATTCAGTCGAGATTTCACTGTTCGCCTTTGTGCAGAGATCAGCCGTTAGTTTGGCCAAGACGGGTGCCATCATAATCCCATATCCGCCCTGCCCTGCCAGCCAAAAGAAATTGGGCACGCCATGATCAAAACCGACAACCGGCGCTTCATCTGGCACAAAACTGCGCAGGCCCGCCCAACTGTGTTCAATCTTTGGGACTTTGATCAGCGTTTCGCTCTCGATCCAATCCGCGAGCACGGCAATATCCATATCATCCGCCCATGCATCCATCGGTCCACTCGGCGTGGCGTCTCCCGGTGACACCATTAACCTACCCGCATCGGGTTTCATGTAAGCATCTGTCCCCGCAAAATCGATTGCGGGTAGTTTTGCGCAAACTATCTCGTTTGGCGCTTTAATAAGGATACCAGTCCGCCGTTTTGGCACCAAGCCGACCGAACGCGCCCCAACGAGCGCACCAATCTCGTCCGCCCAAGCCCCTGCTGCGTTAATAATATGCAAGGCACGAAAGCTGTTATTGGCCGTTTCGATCAACCATGCCCCCGCATCGCGCGAAATACGAAGGACGCCTTGCTTCACCAGCATTTCAGCGCCGCGCATTCGCGCACCTTTTATGTAACCTTGATGCAAACTTGCGACGTCAATATCGCTGACATTTGCTTCATAAACCGCGCCCTGAACGCGTTCGGGGCGCAAAAAAGGGACCCGTTCCAACGCTTCTTTTGGATCAATTCGACAGACTATTTCTCCTGCCTGAGACATCGCGAGCAGTGGTTTGAGCTCTTCTTCAAAGCCAGCCGAAGCAACCGTGAGACAACCACGTGCGCTGAGCAAAGGCGAATCGCAGAACCCAGATGGTGGCTGGGCAAAGAAGCTAGCACTCGCATCATTGATCCTGCGCACAACTGGACCACCAAAATTACGGGTGAATAGCGCCGCAGATCTACCAGTGGCGTGATATCCCATTACATTTTCAGTTTCTAAAAGCAGCACACTGCCATGTTCGGCCAACTCATAAGCAGCCGAAACACCTGCGATTCCACCGCCGACCACTCCGAAATCATATATCATTAAAAGCTACCCATTTGGAAAACCTAAGCTCTCGGTACAAACCCAGATCAATGCAAGGCTCTTTTCGTACGCTCAGCACAAGTAAAACTAAAATCATTGACTCAATGAAAGTTATATTACTTAATTAACTCAGTTGAAGGAAAGTATTACAACACAACTCTCAACAACGGCCATTGGGCGGCACCGCCATGGAACGTGGCTGCGCCTTAGAGCATCCAAACACCTACACGATGCGGGCACATAATTTTGAAAACGACATTGGCCTGTAGGCCCAAAGCTATTTAGCGGAACACGACAAAACCCAACAAGGAAAGACCTTATGAAAAAGATATTCTTATCCAGCGTCGCACTCACAGCGTTTGCTGGCTCGGCGATGGCAGCCTGCCCTGCTGTAACCGTTTCAGACGCGATGGGCGTAGCCTTTGGCGCATTCCCTCAGCAATATGAATTGGCAGAGTTCCAAGGTCTTGCCAACTGCACGATGGAGATGTCGGAAAACCCAGATATTGGCGCGATGAATGCACGCATTCGCGGTAATCCTGATATGCCTGCTTTGGCGGACCGTCTCCCCTCTGAACCTCTTGTGGTTGCGCCCTATGACATGATCGGCAGCTACGGCGGCATGTTCAATGCACTCTCGAACGCGACTGAGGCTGGTACGTCTGACTTTATGTCCGTGCGCCACGTCAACCTTGTACGTTACTCCGATGACCTGACAACCATCGTACCTAATGTTGCCAAAAGCTGGTCGTGGAATGATGACTTCACCCAACTGACATTCGTTCTACGCGAAGGCCACAAATGGTCCGACGGTCAACCTTTTGGCGCGGAGGATGTCGAATTCTGGTATGAGAACCTGCAACTTGATTCCAATGTGATCGAAAGCCCGAAAGACTATGTTCTGGCTGGCGGCCAGGCGATGACAGTAGATGTCATCGACGCGCTCACGGTACGTTTCAACATGCCCGTACCCAAGCCTGGATTCCTCGCGCATTTCGCCAACCACTATGCACAAGGCTTCCAGCCCAAGCATTTCCTTGGTCAATACCATCCCGATGTGAATCCAGACGCGGATGCGCTTGCTCAATCGTTGGGCTTCGAGAACGGTTATGATCTGGTCAAGGCCTACTACGGTAGTTCTGACTGGATGGACACGCCGACACCTATGCTGGCGCACCCTGAAAAGGTTGCAGGCCTACCCCTTGATGCCGCACCAACCTTGGAAAGCCACATCGTCATTTCCGAAAGCACAGAAGGCCGTCAGTTCGTTGCTAATCCATATTTCTACATGGTCGACACAGCAGGTAATCAGCTGCCCTATATTAACGAGATGGACGAGATTTTTGTCGGCGAAAGCGAAGTACGTCTGTTAAAACTGGTAAACGGCGAAGTTGATTACAAAGCGCAGGCTTTGCAGATCGATTACGTTCCACTCTTGATGGAAAATCAAGAAAAAGCTGGCTTTATTGTCGATCTAAAGCCTGACATCACCATGCCAACCTTTGCATTCAACGTCACATCTGAGAACCTCGAAAAGCGTAAAGTCTTTGGCGATTTAAAGTTTCGCCAAGCGATGTCGGTTGCGATGAATCGCGACGAGATTAACGAAGTCGCCATGTTCGGACTTGGAACGCCTCAGCAATATGTGGGCTTCTCTCCAACTCCTGATTTCGTGACACCAGATTGGGAGCAGCATTTCGCACAGTTCGATCCGGAAATGGCGAAAAGTTTGCTTGACGAAATCGGCGTTGTCGATGCGGATGGTGACGGCATGCGCGATCTTCCAAATGGCGATCAGTTGATTCTGAACCTTCAAGTTGCGACGCAAGGTATCTCGATCAAGATCGTTGAATTGGTCGGTCAAAGCTGGCGCGATGTAGGCATCAACAACACGGTAAAAGAAGTAACGTCGGATGAGTATCGTTCGTCGCAGTCTTCAAACCAGTTGGATGTGACCCTTTGGGAAAAGTCTGTCCCCTTGGCGGTTGTCCTTGGAAACGGCGAAATTTTTATCCCGCCCTATGACAACTATTTCAACATGCGCACCGCGATGCTTTGGGGTGAGTATGTAGATTCCGATGGCGCATCCGGTGTTGAACCACCTGCCTATGCCAAGGAAATGATGGAAGACATCAAAGCGTTCCAAGCTGTCGCAGTCGGTACGCCTGAATCCGATGCATTAGGCCTCAAACTGGTCGCCAACATGACTAGTAGTCTGTTGTTCATCGGTACTGTGAAAGAGCAAAAGCCGATCTATCACAACGCAGATTTGAAGAACTTCACACAGTTCCAGACAGCGTCTTATGCTTACTACCGGACATACCCCTACCGTCCATCCCAGTGGTTTCTTGACGAATAAGTCAGGCCTTTACTAAATAAGACCACGTTGCGGGCCATAGGTTCGGCCCGCAACTCACACCAAAAGACGCGAGCCCAAATGGGTCGTATTCATCTTTGAGGCGGTAACACGGATGATCCAGTTTCTACGTTTTGCGATGACCCGCGCGGTGCTGGCCTTTATCACGCTCTGTTTTGTCTCCTTCATCGTGTTTTCATTAATGGAATTGGTTCCAGGCGATTGCGCCGAACGTTATCTCGCTTTCAAAAACTCCCAAGGCGCGCAAATTTCGATTGCCGATATCGAAGCCGAACGTGTCCGACTTGGCTTAGACCGTCCCTTCTTCGAACGCTGGGTCAAATGGATCTTTGGTGCTTTTCAGGGAGAGTTTGGCGATAGCTGCATCCTTCGGCTCGATATCTCTCAATTACTTGGTCAAAAGGTCTGGCTCAGCATAGGCATCTGTCTTGGCTCACTTGCGGTTGCCTACGCCATTGCAATTCCAGTCGGCATCATAGCCGCTACATCGCGCAACCCATTCTTGAACAATTCTCTACGCCTTGTCAGTTACCTTGGTCTTGCGCTGCCAAACTTCTTGCTCGCGCTGATGATCATGCTGTTTTCGACCGTTATGTTCGGCAACAGCCTTACGGGACTTTTTTCACCTGAATACCGTGATGCACCGTGGGATTGGGGGCGCATCAAAGATTTCCTGAGCCACGTCTGGCTACCCGTATTCATCCTTGGCTGGTCTGCCACAGCATTCGCAATCCAAACAGTGCGCGCGCTGATGTCAGATGAAATCAGCAAGCTATATGTGACTGCAGCCGCCGCGCGCGGAGTGTCGGGACGTCGCTTGCTCATGCGCTACCCTGCGCGTCACGCGCTCAGCCCGATTATCAATTCGCTTGGCTTTGATTTGAACCGTATCTTCAACGAATTGCCCATCGTCGCGCTGATCCTAACATTGACCGAAGCGGGATCACTGTTGATCGAAGCACTTGCGCGATCAAACGATCAGCAACTCGCGGGTGCGATCATCTTTTTCCTGACAGGGAGTATCGTCGCCATTAATTTCATTACTGATATCGTGCTGGCCATCGTGGACCCACGCATTCGTCGCAGCATATTGGGATAACAGACATGACCGAAGCCAATATCTACGATAACACCGTCGATCAAAACGCGAAAGATGCTTATTTTACAGCCTCTCAGGGTCAGTTGATCTGGACCCGTTTCAAAAAGCAAAAGGCAGCAATGGTTGGCGCTTGGGTGCTGGTGTTTTTGATCTTGTCCGGCATCTTTGCGCCCTTCCTGACCCCGTATGACCCGACGATCGCGGGGCGCGACAAGGATTACCTGAACGGCGCACCAACCATTCCGCAGTTCTGTGACGATAACGGCTGTTCGCTGCGTCCCTTTGTTTATGCGTTAGAGCGTTCACGTTCAGCCAAAACGAACTTTCGATGGGTCACGACGATCAACACTGACAAGCGTCAGTATCTTGAATTCTTTGTAGAAGGGTCGCATTTCAAATACTTTGGCATTACTTTCAACACCCATCTGTTCGGTCTTGATGAAGGGTTTGTTCATCTGTTCGGCACAGACTCAACCGGAAAAGACATCTTTTCGCGCACGTTTCATGCGATCAACACATCACTTGCCGTTGGGACAATTGGTGTCTTTATCGCCTTTGTGCTGGCCCTGATAATCGGGGGAATTTCTGGCTATTACGGTGGTTGGGTAGACAGTTTCATCCAGATGGTAACCGACGCGGTGCGCACTATCCCTGCGATTCCGCTCTTCATGGCCCTAGCTGCATTTATCCCCGATACGTGGAGCGCGGAGGAGAGGTTTTTCTTCATCTCGATCATCCTCGGTCTCATTGGCTGGCCCACACTGGCACGGCGGGTGCGGACCCACTTACTGACCGAACGCAATCAAGAATACGTGCTCGCTGCCCAGCTTTGCGGGGCCTCCTCTGGACACGTCATTCGCAAACATTTGCTGCCCAGCTTCACCAGTTACATCATCGTTGATCTGGTGATCTCTTTCCCCTACATGGTGCTGTCAGAAACTGCACTTAGCTTTATCGGGCTTGGCCTCAAGGATCCAGTAAATTCCCTTGGTGTCATGCTTCAAAACGTTACCAGCGCAGATGTATTGCTGAATTATCAGTGGTATTTTATTCCGGTGATATTCTTCATCGTACTTGTAATGGCCTTCGTATTTGTCGGGGACGGACTACGTGACGCGGCAGATCCTTATGGAGATACAAAGAAATGAGCCGCCTGATTGATGTCGAAAACCTAACCCTGCAATTTGACACTGATGAAGGGCGCATCACTGCCATTGATAATGTGTCTTTCAACCTTGAGGCTGGCGAAATTATGGGGCTGGTTGGTGAAAGCGGATCGGGCAAATCCGTGACCGCGAAGTCCTTGATGAAGCTCAACCCGCGCAACGCGATTTATGGGACAGACACCAAGATAACTTTGCATCTCGACGATGGTCCAATCGATGTCATGTCGCTTCAAAACAACGCCGAGATGAAAGTCGTGCGGGGCGGTGCAATTTCACTGATCTTCCAAGAACCCATGGCGAGCTTTGCCCCTGCAATCTCCATCGGTGATCAGATGGTCGAACAATTGATGATCCACACTGATTTCTCCAAAGCGCAATCCAAGGAACTTTCCATCGAGATGCTGGATCGCGTCGGTATTTCCGATCCCTCGACGCGGTTTGGGCAATATGCCTTTGAACTTTCCGGCGGTATGCGTCAGCGTGCGATGATTGCGATGGCATTGTCGACCAAGCCAAAGCTGTTGATTGCGGATGAACCGACCACTGCGCTTGATGTCACTATCCAAGCGCAAGTTATCGATCTAATGAAGGATTTGGTTAGCGAATTTGGCATGGGTATTATTTTTATCACTCACGACCTTGGCGTGATAGCACAGACAGCCGACAAAGTCGCAGTGATGTACCTAGGACGTTTGGTCGAACAAGGTACTGTGCGCGATGTAATCCGCCGGCCTGCTCACCCATACACGCGCGGGCTACTGGCGGCCCTGCCGAAGCTTGATGATATTGACGCTCCATTGACGCCAATTCCCGGTGATATCCCCTCGCCTTTGGAACGCCCTCCAGGCTGCGTTTACAACACGCGTTGCCAAGAGGTTGACGGCCCACAATGCGCTGTCAAAATTCCCGGATTTGCCCAAGTTAGAGAGGGCCATACCGCCGCTTGCCACCTCTATGGTCCAACGGAGGGCAAAACATGAACGAGAGACCACTGATCAGCGCGCAAAACCTCTCTGTTCACTACGCGTTGCGCGGTAATTTGATTGGCCCGAAACCCTATGTTGCCGCAGTCGAAAACGTCAGTATTGAGATCGCTGCAGGCAGTTTCTTTGGTCTGGTGGGCGAGTCTGGTTCGGGCAAAACCACTTTGGGTCGCGCTATGCTTCGCGCTGCGCCGATCACCAAAGGTGATGTTTTGTTTGAAGATGGCGAAGTCTCTTATTCGCTCAAAAACCTCGGTAAGAAAGAACTAAAAGACTATCGCAAGCGCGCGCAACTCATCTTCCAAGATCCTTATGCCGCGCTTAGTCCACGTATGACAGTGCGAGACATTATCGCAGAACCTCTAGAAGTCATGGGTCTGACAAAATCACGCACCGAAACCGATGAACGTGTACGCGAAATTGCGAGTAAATGCCGTTTAAATGTCGAACACCTGCGCCGTTTTCCACACGCCTTTTCTGGCGGACAACGCCAGCGTATTTCTATTGCACGCGCACTGGTCTCTGGTCCAAAATTCATCGTCGCGGATGAAAGCGTTGCGGCTTTAGACGTTTCCATTCAGGCAGATGTGCTTAATCTCCTTAAGGCGATCCAACAGGAAATGGGCCTAACATTTTTATTTATCAGCCATGACCTAAGCGTCGTTGCCCACGTCTGCGATCATGTAGCTGTGATGTATCTAGGTCGCCTTGTGGAAACCGCGCCTACGCGCGCGCTCTTTTCTAATCCGCGCCATCCCTATACTAAAGCGCTGCTCTCCGCGATCCCCTCCCTTGACCCAGATGATCGCGGCAAAGCGCAAAAGCTGGAAGGTGAAATCCCATCGCCAACAAACCCGCCGCCGGGCTGCAAGTTCCAGACCCGTTGCCCTAAGGCAATCGATCGTTGTCGTGTTGAAGAACCGGTTCTAGAAAGTGCAGGTACAGAACATTTTGTGGCCTGTCATCGGTGGAAAGAACTCTCTGTTTAAATCTAAGTGAGCAAACCCGATATGAGCAATCACGAGATCGAAGCAAGACGCGACAAGGCGGTGGCACGCGCAATTAGCTTTTCGTCAACCTTTGTTGCCGAGAGGGCAGAAAATGCCGAAGTCTGGGATGTCGAGGGCAAGCGCTACATCGATTTTTGCGGCGGAATAGGTTGCCAGAATGTTGGCCATCGTAATCCGCGGGTCGTAGCCGCGATTAAAGACCAGCTCGACCACCTCACCCACACCTGTTTTCAGGTCACCCCGTACAAATCATATATTGAACTGGCAGAGCGGTTGAACGCATTGCTACCCGGCCAATTTGCCAAAAAATCATTGTTCTTTTCCGCTGGTGGAGAAGCCGTCGAAAACGCGATTAAAATTGCACGATACTACACACGTCGCCCCGCGTTAATCACCTTCACAAACGGCTATCACGGACGGTCATACATGGGCATGGGACTAAGCGCACGTATGGTACCATTCAAAGAGGGCTTTGGCCCCTTTCCCGGACAAATCTTCCGCATGCCGTTCCCAGATGACTTTCACAACGTCACGTTTGAGGACACCAAACGGGCCTTCGAGACTTTGTTTCGCAGCGATTGCCCGCCCAATCAGATTGCGGCGATGTTTTTTGAGCCTGTGCAAGGCGAAGGTGGTTATAACATCGCCAGCAGCGACTTTCTTGAATACCTGCGCGCGCTTTGTGATGAGCACGGGATTGTTCTTGTTGCTGACGAAATACAAACTGGGATGGGGCGCACCGGAAAAATGTTCGCAATGGAACACTATGGAATCCATCCGGACCTTACCTGTATCGGCAAGAGTATTGGCGGCGGGCTCCCGATATCCGGTATCTTGGGCAAAGCAGATGTAATAGATTCAGTTCCGCTCGGCGGTCTTGGGGGGACATTCGGTGGCAATCCGATGTCGTGCGCTGCGGCCCTTGCAGTGCTGGATGCGATCGAACAGGAAAACCTTTTGCAACGCGGCCTCGAAATGGGACTTCAAATTGACGCAAGATTGCGCAAGATGGGCCAACGAAACTCCTTTAATTGCATCGGTGATGTGCGTGCGCTTGGATGCATGAATGCCTTTGAAATTGTTAAGGACCGCGACAGTCGCGAGCCTGATAGTGAATTCACCGCGAAAATTGTGAGCATGGCCCTAAATAACGGCCTGATCCTTTTAACTGCAGGCCCTGCGCGCAACGTTATACGCCTGCTGGTCCCTCTTACGGCAACGCCAGAAATTGTCGATGAAGGTCTGGATATTTTGCAGGCCTCACTCGAAGAAGCGCTGATCTCTTAAGGCTTGCTCAGTAGGCAAGCCAAAATCCACTCAAGGTTACTCCGCCCTAGGTGTTACGCCTAACGCATCTCAGTCCACGAAACAATCCTTGATCGATTGTGAGCAGCAGTGCGCATGAATGGCCGTTCTTGCCGCCGAATTGCAAAAGAGAGAATAATACGCTTGCAGCAATTTATGTGCTGCGAGCGCACGCAGCGCAAAAACTGAATTCACGGTGTGGGCTCACAGCCGACCTTCGCTGCTCGTTGAACTAAAGTCGGCTTTGGAGTTAAGCCACCTACAGTGAGATCGAGCAACCTATAAAACTCCCACCCTTTGTCCGTCTAAAATTTGCGTCCACGCCCTAATACCCCTGTGTCATCTGCAACACGGCTAATGCGGTGCTGCAGACGTTTAGGGTTGCTTAGGCGCAATGGCGTCAGGTCAGTCCCTGTGATGCGCCTGTGAGATGGCGCAGGATGAATATGTGGCATTTGCTATGAGCAGTTGGTGCGAACCTCAGCGCCAACACGCAGCCACGCGCATGCGTGCGAGGGTCGCGTCTTAACGGACCACGGCCCAAACAAAACTAACCAACACTGATTAGGCTCAGGCAACGCCGGTAAGAAGTCGAAGGTGCGTGGTCAAATGCCCACGGCCCTTGGCTCCATGTCTCTACGTCTCGGCGTTAGATATTGGGCTAAAGCAGTCATTCATTCAAATTACAGGGAAAGGCTGCTTTGAGCCCATTGTGACCAATGCTGCAAGATGGTTGAAGGTCTGCTATTCTTTAAATTTAATAACCGTTTAGATTTGTGAGACCAAAAATTTGAAACCCCCAGTTTACAATATCAGCCCAAACGACTTCTGGCGGGACCCTTACCCGGATCTCAAGACGCTCCGTCATAATGCACCAATCGCGTTTGTGCCTCAGCTTGGAGCTACCTTGATCACACGGCGCAACGATATTTTTGATGTTGAAAAAAAGATTGCATATTTTTCGTCACACCAACCCGATGGGCTGATGGTTCAGTTGATGGGCCAAAACATGATGCGCAAGGATGGCCCTGACCATATGACCGAGCGAAAGACTATCTTTCCGGCCGTCTCCCCGAAGACCGTGAAAAATGTCTGGAAGACGGAATTTGAAGAATTCACAGATTCTATTCTGGCAAATGTCAAACCAGAGGGGCATGGGGATTTGGTGGATA
Source organism: Ascidiaceihabitans sp. (assembly GCA_028388995.1). GTDB lineage: Bacteria > Pseudomonadota > Alphaproteobacteria > Rhodobacterales > Rhodobacteraceae > Ascidiaceihabitans. Next base: position 31,756 of record JAOEQC010000003.1, read on the forward strand.
TCGCTAGGCAACTTTGTGGCGATGCTCTACGGGCGATAACGGGGCTGCGCAATATGACTTGGCAAGAAATTGACCGCACCAGCCAGGGTATGATCGATGGCTGTGCAAACTACGCGGGCGACAAACAAATTGAAGCGCGGTGTCATGACTGTACCGCATTTATCGACCAGAATATTGACGAGATGGCTAACGTTTTACGCGATTGCCCTGATGCCTCACTCTTATCAGTACAGCTTGAGGCTGGAATGACGATGGATCAGATCAAGGCGAATATCAAACTCGCTATCTCCGGTGGCCAAAATGAACCTCGCGATGTGATAGCGGGAATAGTCTGGGCGTTGCTCACACATCCAGAACAATTGGCGCTGGTGTTGTCAGGCGAAGCGACATGGATGCAAGCGTTTGAGGAATATACGCGCTGGCAGTCCCCTATCGGGATGAGTCCACGGCAGATGGCTCAGGACTATGATTTGCACGGTGCGACATTGAAAACAGGCGAACGCGTTTTCTTGATGTTTGGTTCTGGAAACCGCGATGAAACAAACTTCGCCCGCCCAGAGTTTTTCGATCTGACACAAGATGCGTCCGCATCCATAGCTTTCGGGGCTGGTCCCCACTTTTGCGCAGGCGCAGGGGCGTCGCGATGTCTTATCGCAGAGGTCGTATTGCCACGATTGTTCGAAGCTCTACCAAATTTACGCCTGAACGGCCTGACAGAAATCGGTGGTTGGGCATTCCGTGGGCCAACGACAACACCGGTCGCTTGGGATACCGAAGCTATGTCTGAAAGCATGTAGAGAAGCCAAAGCGGCTATTGGCGAAAGCAATGTCTGCTTCTGCAGTTGGCGGCAACAATCTAAACTCCCCCCAATGAATCTACAACTCTAACACTAAAGGCCCGTGGCCCGAGACGCGGGGCCCGTGATCCGGTGTCCCCGGGTGAGCCTGGCGCGTTTTATCTGTTTAGATTGGGCGCAGTAACCCCCTGCTATCGGTCCAGTGACCCAGATAAACCATCCAACTCCAACTGAGCCGCAGCAACGCTATAAGCAAGACGTGGGTGCGTGCTCTATGGTTCGGGGCCGTGGCTCTTGGTTCCCGGTCCACCGGCCTAGGCAAGATGGTCCGGGAACCCCGGGCCAGGTTTTATGTAGCGAGATGCAGGGTGTTTTCTCATACGGCAAGGCTACGAAACCACCCTGCCCGTCTCAAGCTCGTTTTGTCTGACAGTGCGTCAACTACAATTGACGAAAATGCATTTTGTATCTGATCTATTTGCATAATAAGGTGACGTAGGTAGTTGTTAAATTTATAGTAGTTAAGGAATATATATTATGTATTTAGAAGACATTTTAAGCATCATTTTCCAGCCCGCTATTTGGTTGTTCATTCTAGTTGTAGTAATCTTGCGGCTATCGATCAAATTTGTGCCCCAGAATAGAACCTACCTAATTGAAAGATTTGGTAAATTTAACTCTGTACAGCATGCGGGGCTTAATTTTATTATCCCCTTCATCGACCGAGTCTCGGCGAACCGTTCACTTAAGGAGCAAGCTGTCGACGTCGATAGCCAAAGCGCGATCACAAAGGACAATATTTCCCTCAGTGTGGATGGGGTGCTCTATTTCCGGGTGCTCGATCCATACAAAGCGACTTATGGTGTTGACGATTATGTATTTGCTGTGACCCAACTGGCGCAGACGACGATGCGCTCAGAGTTGGGTAAAATGGAGCTGGATAAAACTTTTGAAGAGCGTGATTTACTAAACACTAATATTGTTGCAGCCATCAATCAGGCCTCTGCGGCGTGGGGAGTTCAAGTTTTGCGTTATGAAATAAAAGACATAGTCCCGCCACAATCAGTAATGCAGGCTATGGAGGCTCAGATGAAAGCAGAGCGCGTAAAGCGGGCGCAGATTTTGGAGTCCGAAGGTGACCGCCAAGCTGCGATCAACAGAGCCGAAGGCGAGAAGGCCTCAGTGGTGCTTGCTGCTGAAGCTGAAAAAGACGAGCAGGTTCTGCGGGCAGAGGGCGAGGCCAAAGCCCTTGTTGCGGTGGCCGATGCTCAAGCTAAAGCATTGGTTATGGTGGGGAAAGCCGCTGATACCCCTCCTGGACAAAAAGCAGTTCAGCTCGAGCTGGCGACCAAGGCAATCCACGCTAAAGAAATGATAGCCAAACACTCATCGCTAGTTTTATTACCCGACGGAGCTACTGATGCCGCTACCGTCGTCACTCAGGCTATGGCAATCATCCAGAAGATTTCTGGTACTGATGCATCGTCTGCTGTACTACAATCTTCAGATAGGCAAGCCGAACTATCCAATAGTCCTGGCACTTCCGGCCCTTGGGATAAGTAAAAATGGACCCACAAAGCTTTCAACTACCGCTGGAGCATTGGCTTTTTATTCTGGGAATTGGCCTTTTGGTCATAGAGATTGTCTTTTTTGGCTTTGCTACCTTTGTTTTGTTTTTCGTCGGCATTGCGATGCTTATAGTGGGCGCGTTAATGGAATTCGGTGTGCTGCCGGCGGGGATCAATATTGCAATTGGTGGAGTATCCTTGCTGTCAATCTCGGGGGCGGTTCTGCTCTGGAAGCCACTTAAGAAGATCCAATCATCTAAAGAGGCGGCCAAGGTCGAAGTAGGCTTTGTTGGGCACCGATTTCAAGTGCAGACAGACATTGCGCCAGAATCGCCGGGCACCTACACTTATTCTGGCATCGAGTGGGCCGTAGTCAGTAACACTACAATCCAACGTTTTACTCAGGTCCAAGTTATAAAAGCAGATGTTGGCCAACTCACCGTGACGCCGACAGAGGTTCTGTCAGACAAATGAGAACAAGCATCAGATTGTTGGCACAGCCTAAATCTACGGACTCAATAATTGCCGTCATTCGGCTAGAGCAGCGGCACGGTTTAGCTTGAAATTGATGCGTGAATAGAAATGGCATCCAAACAAAACCCAGCCCAAATAAATCTACAACGCTAATACTAAAGGCCCGTGGTCCGAGGCGCGGGGCCCATGATCCGGGGTTCCCGGTCCATGGACCTGAGGCTCAATTGCATGGGTTGGACACAGTAACCCCTGCCGTTGGTCCACGAACCGCGGACCGAACAAAATCATCCAATGCCACCTGTTCACAAGTAACACTGATAATAGGTCGACGGTGCGTGCTCTATTGTCCGCTAGAGCTCCTGTTCTTGGTCCCTGGTCCACGGGCCTGAGCAAGATGGTGCAGTATTGCTCTGCGTTTTACACTGGTTTTAAAGCAGCTAAAAGGAGAACGTTTTGTCATCCAAAAATGCTACAAAGCAGCCATGTCCTATTCAAGCTAGTTTGCTCTGACAGTGCCATTTGTTAGTCTTGCTTGCCGGGTTTCGCATTCTGGTCCATGGGCCGACTGATCAGAGGCTTTTGCGTCAGGGCGATGGCCGCGCCCAAAAGTAACAGTCCTGATGCGCCCAAAAGGCTTATACCAATGTCGCCAGCCAGATCCCCCAATAGCCCAGCGGCATAGGGCCCAAGAGTCTGCGCCACGGCGAAGACGACGGTGAAGAGGCTGATGGCCGCACCCCAGCTGCGCGCAGGCAGGTTTTGACGGGCAAAATTGGTCACGGCACTGGGGGCCATAAAAACCGAAAGACCAAAAATAACAGCCGCGAGCAACAAGGAGAAATCTCCAGGAAACAGCACAGGCAGCGCAGATCCCAAGGCGATGCAAGTTAAGATCATGGCCAATGGCAAACCTGAGGCGTGGCGCGCCAAGATGGGACGCCACGCCAAGGGTGAAACACAAATGCACAGGCCCAGCAATATCCAAACAGCCGCAATGAAGCTGGCGCTGGCAGCCTGCTGGGTCATCCAGGCTGATAAAAATGTCAGAAACACGATATAGCCCAATCCAAAGCCAGCATATCCGGCCAGTTGTGCCCAGATTTGAGCGATCGGGATAGGCGCTGGGGCGTCCGCTTGCTTCGGTGCTGGGCGCTTGAGCTTTGCAGCCGACCACAAGCAAAGCGGTAAAAATAGCGAGCAAATTGCCGCTATAATGATCCATGCTAAGGGCCAGTGATCCGCGCCGTAATACTCTAAAAACAGCGGCAGGCTCGCTCCGGATAAAACGATCGCCAAGCCGCCACCCGTTCCAAATAAAATGGCAATGGCTAGGGCATTGCGGCGCGGATCATTTGGAAACAGGCCAGCTGCTAAAACACCAGCGGTGGAAAAAGACATGGCCCCAAAAAAGCCGACCAAAGTGCGCCAAAGAGTTTGCCACCAAAGGTCCGAGATCAACCCAGTCGCCAGCAAAGCAAGGTTGGTTGTGATCAATCCAAAGGAAAATAGAGATGTCGCCGAATATTGCCTGATCATGAGCATAGTCAACACAGCACCCGCGATATAGCCCAGAGCATTGGCCGTGTTGAGCCATCCAGCTTGAGCATAGTTCCACCCCAAATCCGACTGCATCGCTGGCAATATCAACCCATAGGCGAATCGGGCGAAACCATTGGTCACTGTCACCCCCAGCGCCAGCCCCGCCAGCACCAACCACGGCCGTTTGTGTGCCTCTATCACCCCGGCATTTTCCTATGTCTTGTCACGTGATGGGCCTCCGATGGGCGGAAAATTTTGCCGCTATCTAACGAGGTTAGGCGATTGAGCCTGCCGGGTCCAGCGGCACCCGCACAGAAACAAATTGCCAAGGCCAGTTAGAGGGTGCTGTCAGACTAATGATTGCAAGCATCAGATTGATGGGGCAATAAAAATATATGCGCTCCATAATTGACGCCACTCAGCGTGAAAAAAGGCACGTTTTGACTTGAAATTGGTGCTTGAATAGAGACGGCATTAACACCCCAAACAAAATCACCCCCCAATGAGTCCACCAACCCAACACTAAAGGCCCGTGGTCCGAGGCGCGGGGCCCATGATCCGGGGTTCCCGGTCCATGGTCCTGCGGCTCAACGGTGGCGAATGGGCCAAGTAACACCTGCTCTTGGTCCTTGATCCACGGACCTCGGTCCGAGCAATTCTAACCAACGCTGATAGTAGGTCGACGGTGCGTGCTATGCAGCCCGATAGAGCCCCGGTTCTTGGTTCCCGGTCCACGGGCGTAAGCAAGATAGTCCAGGAACCCAGGGCCAGGTTTTATTTGGCGAAATGGGGAATGTTTTGTCATACGGCGAGGCTACGAAACCACCCTGCCCGTCTCAAGCTCGTTTTGTCTGACAGTGCCCTTCCATCGATTTGGGAACAGTCGGTAGCCACAATACTAATCATTCCTCCAATTGATGAATATCTTTTTGCCCAATAATTAGCACTGTACGACCAAAAGTTAGGCATTTCGACGATAATTCACTTTTCTAATCTTCATCCTCATCCATCCCTTGCAACCCTTGACTGTTATCGCCACCGCTTGATCGTCTTGACTCAAAGAGGTGCCCTTGAATTCCTATCTTGCCACTCCACCAATGGCCAATCTTCAGCGCGCCCGCGGACAACTTGTAATAAGTACGCAGCGCGCTCGTGGGGATGTCACCAGACTTCGAAACTTGCGCCAGCAAGGATCATATCGTGTAATTTTTCCGCGGCCCATTGGTGGGAATGTCGAAGCGGTGATCATAAATACCGCTGGCGGCGTCACAGGTGGCGATAAGTTCATCACGCAAATGACTGCCCATGAACACGCACACCTCAGTGTCACAACTCAAGCTGCTGAACGGATCTATCGTGCGACAGCATCTGCTACAGGTACTATAGAAACCATGCTGTGCGTTGAACAAAACGCACAGCTTTATTGGTTGCCGCAGGAAACAATTATGTTTGATGGTGCCAGATTGCGCCGCAGAATTGATATTGATCTGCATGGATCAGCCAAATTTCTGTTGGTTGAGCCATTGGTTTTCGGACGCAAAGCATCAGGCGAAACCTTGCATTCCGGCGCTCTTGATGACCGTGTCACAATCACCCGTGACGGACAGCCGATCTATCTCGACCGTTTCAAGCTGAAAGGTGATATCGCGGCTTCACTGGCACGCCCTGCTGTCGCAAACGGTGCGCGTGCCGTTGCAAACATCGTGCTAGTCGATCCAAATGCGAAGGTCACTCTGGAGAGCTTGCGTGATCTTTTGCCGCCGAACGCAGGCGCGAGCCTTTTGTCCGACACCGTCCTTGTGGCTCGCATCTTTGCTGACGACAGCTATGACCTGCGCTGTGCCCTATTCCCAATCCTGACCCAACTAACCAACAATGCCGTACCTAAAAATTGGAGACTTTGACCGATGCAACTGACGCCGCGAGAGAAAGACAAACTGCTAATCGCCATGGCCGCCGAAGTTGCGCGCAAGCGTTTGGCACGTGGAGTGAAGCTCAATTACCCAGAAGCAATTGCGCTTATCACAGATGCTGTGGTTGAGGGCGCACGCGATGGTCGCTCGGTTGCAGATATGATGCAGGCGGGTGCCCATGTTGTCACGCGCGACCAATGCATGGATAGCATTTCTGAAATGATCCACGACGTGCAAGTCGAAGCCACTTTTCCAGACGGCACCAAGCTCGTCACAGTTCACAACCCCATTCGCTAAAGGACCCCTATCATGAAAACCACTTGGTCTATTATGCTTACAGTGACCGCAGCCCCCGCATTTTCCCATCCGGGTGTGCAGTTTCATTCACATGCGCAGGCTGGTCAGCCGGTGCTTGCGGGTTTGGTTGCCATTGGGCTGGCTGTTTTGATTGCGCGGCGCTTATCATGATCCCAGGAGAGCTGTTTCCCGCCAAAGGCAACATTACTTTGAACGCCACCTCCAAACCGATTAAGTCGATGGTGGCCAACACTGGTGATCGCCCCATTCAGGTCGGCAGCCATTATCACTTTGGTGAGGCGAACCAAGCTCTGGATTTCGATCGTGACGCAGGACTTGGAATGCGTTTGGACATCGCCGCCGGCACTGCTGTTCGCTTCGAGCCAGGCCAGCGACGCGAGGTGCAATTGGTACCAATCTCTGGTGATCGCCGTGTCTTTGGGTTTAATCAACAGATTATGGGAGATCTATAATGCCTGTAGAAATCAACCGCGCAGAATATGCTGCGATGTATGGACCAACTACAGGAGATCGACTGCGACTTGCGGATACAGACCTGATTGTCGAGGTCGAAAAAGACCTAACCTCCTATGGCGAAGAAGTGAAGTTTGGCGGCGGTAAAGTCATTCGTGACGGCATGGGGCAGTCCCAAGAAACCCGCGCTAAGGGGGCGGTTGATACTGTTATCACCAATGCTTTGATCATCGATCATAGCGGTATCTACAAAGCCGACGTCGGCCTGCGCGGTGGACGCATTCACAAGATTGGAAAGGCAGGGAACCCCGATACGCAACCCAGTGTGGACATCATCGTTGGACCTGGAACCGAAGTCATCGCGGGCGAAGGACGTATCCTGACAGCAGGTGGGTTCGATAGCCATATCCACTTCATTTGCCCGCAACAGATTGAAGACGCGCTTCATTCTGGTTTGACCACGATGTTAGGAGGCGGCACGGGGCCCGCACATGGCACTTTGGCCACAACCTGTACGCCGGGTCCTTGGCACATTGGTCGCATGTTGCAGGCTGCCGATGCTTTTCCGATGAACCTTGCATTCGCAGGAAAAGGAAACGCCAGCCAGCCTGACGCTTTGGTCGAGATGGTCAATGGTGGGGCCTGTGCGCTGAAGCTGCATGAGGACTGGGGCACCACCCCTGCGGCGATTGATTGCTGCCTGTCCGTTGCCGACGACATGGATGTGCAGGTGATGATCCACACCGATACGCTGAATGAATCGGGCTTCGTGGAAAATACCATGGCCGCTGTGAAGGGTCGTACCATCCACGCGTTTCACACCGAAGGAGCAGGTGGCGGTCACGCCCCTGACATCATCAAAATCTGTGGTGACGCAAATGTGTTGCCTGCTTCAACCAACCCGACGCGCCCCTATACAGTCAACACGCTCGAGGAACATCTGGATATGCTGATGGTCTGCCACCACTTGGACAAATCCATTCCCGAAGACGTGGCCTTTGCCGAAAGCCGCATCCGCCGCGAGACCATCGCCGCCGAAGATATCCTGCACGACATAGGCGCGTTCTCGATCATAGCGTCCGATAGTCAGGCGATGGGGCGCGTGGGTGAAGTGTTGATCCGCACATGGCAGACGGCAGATAAGATGAAGAAACAGCGCGGGCGCTTGGCAGAGGAAACTGGCGCGAACGACAATTTTCGTGTGCGCCGTTACATTGCAAAATACACGATCAACCCCGCGATTGCCCATGGGATAAGCCACGAAATTGGAAGCATTACCGAAGGCAAACGCGCCGATCTTGTACTGTGGAACCCCGCGTTCTTTGGCGTGAAGCCTGAAATGGTGTTGATGGCAGGCACGATTGTTTGCGCGCAGATGGGTGACCCAAATGCGTCGATCCCCACGCCGCAGCCCGTCTATTCGCGCCCCATGTTCGGCGCGTTCGGACGATCCGTGGAACAGTCCGCTGTGTGCTTTGTGTCTCAGGCTGCACAAGCGAACGGCATCGGCGACAAGCTTGGACTGGCCAAGCAAACCGTGGCGGTGCAAAACACGCGCAACATCGGAAAATCCGATCTGATCCACAACACCGCGACGCCCCACATGGAGGTGAACCCCGAGACCTACGAAGTGCGCGCGGACGGCGAACTGCTCACCTGTGAACCTGCCAGCGTATTACCGATGGCCCAACGGTATTTCATGTTCTGATGGCTGATTTTATTTCACAAACCATCCGGAAGTCCGGCGACTGGACTGGGACGATCGACGCCTGCGTTCTAACCTATGAAGATCGCTTTTTACGCCGCAAGGTACTTAAGACAATGCAAAATAAAACCTTGCTCGTCGACTTAGCACATACGACGTCGCTGGATCACGGAGACGCCTTTGAGCTCGGGGACGGACGGCTTATCGAAATAAGCGCCGCTGAAGAACCGTTGCTGCAAATCAACGGCGATCTGGTACAATTGGCTTGGCACATCGGCAATCGCCACACGCCCTGTCAGATCGAATCCGATCGGTTGTTGATACAAGACGACCCCGTAATTGGGCATATGTTGGAACACCTCGGCGCAACTGTGACGCAGATCAAAGAACCCTTCACCCCCGAAGGCGGCGCATATGGTCATGGTCGCACGCACAGCCACGAACATGGTCACACGGCGCATGACCACTGACATCCTAACGCTGACGCAATTGCTATCTCCCAACTTTCCGGTGGGGGCATTCGCTTATTCACACGGGCTAGAAACTGCGATTCATGACGGCGCGATTTATGACGCGGCCAGCCTGCAAGATTGGTTACACGACCTCTTGCACTTTGGCAGCGCACAATCAGATGCGGTGCTTGTAAACATGACTTATGCGGGCGACACAAGCGAGACCGATTCAATCGCCCGCGCCTTTGCTGCATCCGCTGAAAGGTTGAAAGAAACTGACCTGCAGGGGGCCGCGTTTTGCGACACTGTGCGGGAGGTCTGGGACATTGAGCTTGGGCGCTTGTGCTATCCCGTAGCAGTGGGGCAAGCGGTACGCACGATGGGTCTTGATCCAGAGCTTTGTACAGCTTTGTACTTGCAGGCTTTCATCGCCAACCTTGTTGCCGCCGCGATGCGCTTGGTCCCATTGGGGCAGGTAGACGGACAAAAAGTACAAGTCGCACTCAAACCCGATTGCGTCGCTATCGCCACGACTTGCATCGGGGCCACTGCCGATGATTTACACAGCTGCACATGGGGCTCTGACATAGCTGCCATGCGCCACGAAACCAAGTATTCCCGCGTCTTTCGGAGCTAGACACATGACATCACATAACGGACCCCTTCGCATTGGTATCGGCGGCCCTGTTGGCGCGGGTAAGACCACGTTGACGGCTGCGATTGCACGCATTTTACACCCGAGAATTTCCATCGGGGTCATTACCAACGACATCTACACCCAAGAGGATGCAGAGGCGTTGATGCGTATGCAAATCCTGCCCCAAGATCGCGTGATCGGTGTCGAAACCGGAGGTTGTCCGCATACCGCCATCCGCGAGGATGCGTCGATCAATCTTGCGGCTATTGAGCAAATGCGTGAACAGCACGAAGACGTGGAAATAGTTTTGATCGAAAGCGGTGGGGACAATCTGTCGGCCACTTTCAGCCCTGAACTGGCCGATGTGACCGTCTATGTGATCGACGTGGCCGCAGGAGAAGAAATCCCGCGCAAGGGTGGCCCCGCGATCACAAAGTCGGATGTCTTGGTCATCAACAAAACCGATTTAGCTCCGCATGTGGGCGCGTCGCTTGATGTAATGGAACGCGATGCAAAACGTATGCGCGGCGACAAACCGTTTGTGTTCACAAGCTTGCGAAACGGTGATGGGGCGACAAAGGTGATCGACCTATTGGCAAGCATCGGCGGCTTCACCCCTCCCGCCTAGACCATGACGGCGTCGAACAATGTTTGCCTGTCCAAATCATCGGCGCGACTTGCGAACGACACTTCGCCGCGTTTCATCACTGTGAATTGGTCACCCAGATCAAAGGCGAAATCGAAGAACTGTTCGACCAGCACAATTGCCATATCGCCTTGGTCACATAGCGTACGGATAACATGGCCGATCTGTTGGATGATGTTGGGCTGAATACCTTCTGTCGGCTCGTCGAGCAGCAAAACTTTGGGCCGCGTGATCAGCGCGCGCGCGATGGCTAGCTGTTGTTGTTGCCCCCCAGACAGGTCGCCGCCGCGCCGGTCTGACATCTCTTTCAGGACAGGGAATAGATCATAGATATGGTCGGGTACCACATGATCGGCCTTGTCCAAACACGCGAACCCGGTTTCCAGATTTTCAACGACGGTCATCATTGGAAAGACTTCCCTCCCCTGCGGGACATAAGCGATGCCCGCCTTGGCTGCGCCAAAAGGCGTAAGGTGCGTTTGCGGTTTCCCTTCGAGAAGAACAGTCCCCTCAGCATAAGGATGACGGCCAGAAATAGCCTTAAGTAGACTGGTTTTTCCGACCCCGTTGGTACCCATCAACGCAGTGACCTCGCCCGCTTGCGCCTTCAGAGACACACCGTTCAGAATCTGGCTTTGCCCGTATTTCAGGGTCAGGTTTTGAATGTTCAACATGGCTTAGCGTCCTAAATACACGTCAATGACGTCTTGGTTTTTGGTGACATGGTCGAGCGATCCTTCGGCCAGAACTGCCCCTTGGTGTAGTACAGTGACCTTGCAATTCAGTCGCTGGATAAAATCCATATCATGTTCGACTACAACCACGGCGCGGGTCTGGGCAGCACGCACAAGAATATCCGTGGTTTGCTCACGCTCCACCGCCGACATACCTGCGGCAGGTTCATCGACAAGCAAAAGTCTAGGATCTTGGGCCAAAAGCATTCCAATTTCTAACCACTGTTTTTGCCCGTGACTTAGCGCGCCCGAGACCTGATCAAGCGCATCCGTCAACCCTATGTCGTCGCTGATTGCACGCACACGGTCTTCGGTGTCGGCGGCGGCTTTGTTGAACAACAGGTCAAGAGGACGGCGCGGGTTCTTCAATGCCATGGTGATATTCTCGCGCACGGTTTGCGCCTCGAACACGGTGGGTTTCTGAAACTTGCGCCCGATTCCCGCTTGGGCGATTTGACTTTCGGACATGCCCAATAAGGACACCGATTTTTCGCCCCAAATCACATAGCCTTCGTCAGGCCTCGTCTTGCCAGTCACAATGTCCATAAAAGTGGTTTTGCCCGCACCATTGGGTCCGATAATTGCGCGCAGTTCTGGCTCTGCGATTTTGATCGACAGATTGTTTATTGCTTTGAACCCGTCAAAACTGACCGAGATACCAGAGACTTCAAGAAGCGTGCTCATGTCCGCTCTCCTTTGCGTGGTAGCAGGTCGAACAACCCACCGATCCCTTTGGGGAAGAACAGGGTGACGGCGACGAAGGTTAGACCAAGCAGCACCAACCACCAGTCCGTCCATTTGACAACATAGACCCCGAGGTTGATGTCCGGCGCGCTCCCGCCTGTGAACCATGACGACATCAGCGACACGACCGCCGCCCCGATCACCGCGCCATAAAGCCGCCCGCGCCCGCCGATGGCCACCCAAACCGCCAAATAGATCGACGCGATAGGTGCGATTTCTGCAGGATTGATAATGCCCGCTTGGGGGTAGTACAACGCGCCCGCCACACCTGCGACCATGGCAGTGACGGTGAAGATGAACAACTTATAGCTTTCGACGTGATAGCCAAGGAACCGCACCCGCGCCTCGTTATCGCGAATGGCGCGGATGACCGACCCGAATTTGCCCGATGTCATCCATGCAAACAAAAGGTAACCCGCAGCAAGTGCTAAAGCCGACGCCCAGAAGAACCACAATGATAGGGTTGCTTGTGACACGGCCTCCAACCCTGGAATATTCTGCAAGCCCGACAGCCCGTTATTGCCGCGCAGTCCTGTGTCGTTTTGGAACAAATACAGCGAGAGGGCGAGAGTCATGGCTTGTGTCAAGATTGACAGATAGACACCCGCGACGCGGCTGCGAAATGCGAACCAACCAAAAACAAGCGCAAGCAATCCCGGCACCAGCACCACGGCCAAAAGTTGCAAGGTTAGTGAATGTGAAAACGCCCAAATGAGCGGGAAATCAGAGCTGCCTACAACGCCAAAAATTTGGCTGCCAATGGCATCGGTGATTTCTTCCGGTGTCGCGGGTAAAATGTTGCTTTCCAGTGATGACACGACAATATTTTTGGTCCGGTCATACATCAACCACATACCGATGGCGTATCCTCCAATGCCGAAAAAAGCGAAATGCCCGAGGCTGAGGATACCGCAATACCCCCAAGCTACGTCCATCGCAACGGCGACAAGACACAGGCATAACGTCTTGCCCAGTGTCTTTAGAAACGAAGTGGAGATCAGCGCGGTGCCTGCAGCTTCGCTACAAATCGACACGATCACGGTAAACAGCGACAGGCCCAACATGAACCACAATACGGACGGATTTTTGGCGATAAACGTATTTTTCATGATTAATCTCCCGCTGCACGGCCCTTTTGGGCGACGATGCCCTTGGGACGAAATTGGATAAAAAGGATCACGAAGAAGATCATATAAGTCTGCGCGGCCAAGGTGTTAGACGGGTTCAACCATTCGATCCCTTTTTGACCAAAGCCGATCATCGCGGCCCCAGCAAGCGTGCCCCAAACGTTACCGACGCCGCCCACAACCACGGTCATGAAACTTTGCACGATGTAGTCTGACCCCATCTCGGACGTGACCTTAGCATAAAGCCCGATGGCCACACCCGCGATGCCTGCGATGCCGGAGCCAAGCCCAAAGGTCATCATGTTGATCCGGTCAGGATCGATCCCCATCGACGACGCCATGCCGGGGTTTTGCGTGACGGCGCGGACCTCTAATCCCAATCTTGTGCGTTTGAGGATGTAGATGATTAGCCCAAGAAACATCAGCGCCAGAACGAAGATCGCGATGCGGATGTAACTGATTTGGATCACGTCATTGAACACCCAAGCGCCTGCCAACCAGTCGGGCGATGTGAGCGGACGGGCTTGGGTACCAAAGATGTTTTTGGCGATCTGTTGCAACGCGATCGAAATCCCGAAAGTCGCCAACAGCGTTTCTAAGGGACGGTGATACAAGCGACGGATCACTAGCCGCTCCATCACAACACCCGCGCCGAATGTGACCGCAAAGGCCAGCGGCAATGCAATAATTAAGGACACAGTGTAGTTGGGCACGAACAGCTGCACAACATAGCCCGTATAAGCACCCATCATGATGAATTCACCATGCGCCATGTTGATCACACCCATCACGCCAAAGGTGATGGCGAGACCGATCGCCGCAAGGAAAAAGATGGAAGCAAGAGACAGCGCATCCAGCGTCAAATCCGCGACCTGTGCAGTCGCTACGCGTGAGGTCACAGTGCCCAACACCCTATGTGCGGCTGCTGTAATTTCCGCGTTGGGTTCATCGTAGAGGTCATAGAAAACGTGATTGTTGAGGGACGCATCGCGCAAGTCTTCGGTGATCAATACCGGCACCAAACCATCGGTAGCCAAAGCGGCATAGGCGGCTTTGCGGGTCTCTAGATCGTTCATTTGCGCCAAGGCGAACCCTGCGATGCGCCCATCGACAATGTTGGATTTCAACGTGCGCTTCATGTCGGCAGTTGTCTGTTTGGCGGGCGCGAGGTCTTCGTTGATCAACGCCGTATAGTATGCGTCTGGTGCATCCATCGGATCATGAATGGCCGCGATATTGCCGTCTGGTTGGGTGCGCGCGACCCCTGGCTTCACCAACAAGATTTGGTTCAAAACGGCGCGGGACTCGACGGACGTATCCGTGGCCAAACTATTGATGGCGGCAATCCGGTCAGCTGGTTCATCAGCGAATCGCGCGGACAAGAAATTCGCCAGTTGGGTTTTGCGGACCTTTAAAGCGGGATCAGTCTCTGCAGCAATTGACGCCAAGAGCGGGGCCAATTGCGCAGCCTCTGGACGGCGGGCAATCGAGGCCACAGCGGTTTCGCGGCGCGGCAAATCAGGGTCGATCAATTGGAACTGTACCAACGCGGTCCCAATCAAACGACGGACCCCGCCATTGGGCTTGAGCTGTTTGTAGTTGGCCTTTGGCGCGGAAGACGTGGCTTGTGTATCAATATCCGTCAACGCGAGGGTATTGCCATCCGCCACCCCAAGGAAGAACACGCCATCATCGCGTTGCCAGATATTTTTTTCTGACCATTGTTCCAGAAACGCGGTGGCTTGTGGCAAACTTGAGCGAGTGATCGCGTCAAGCGTTTCACCAACCGACCGGCGTGAGGGTTTAGAAATCTCGGCGGCATGGGTTTGTAAAATGGGTTGAAGGGTTTGGGCAATCGCAGCGGGTGCACTACAGATCATAAGCATCAAAACAATAAGTGCAGAACGCATCAGCAAACTTTCTATGAAGGGATGGCAGGCGCACAGCAGGACCTTGAGGTAGAGCCGCGCGCCTGCCACATTGGCTTAGTAGTTAGATGTCAACTGAACACAGGTCTCTGTTTCAACGTTGTACATACCGCAACCAAGGTCTTTCCAATCGGACTTCAACACTGCTGAGGCAGGCAAGAAATCAGTCCATGCGTCACCTGGCACTTCAGTAGTTTGGCTGATGATGTCGAACTGACCGTCCGCTTGGATTTCACCGATCAGAACCGGCTTGGCCAAGTGGTGGTTTGGCAACATCACGGCGGTGCCGCCTGTCAGGTTCGGGAACTCTTGGCCGTACATTGCGGTGCGGACCGCATCGACGTCTGTTGTGCCCGCTTCAGTCGCCGCATTCACCCACATGTTGAAGCCGATATAATGGGCCTCCATCGGGTCGTTGGTCACGCGCTCTTCACCAGCAAACGCTTTCCATGTGGCGATGAAATCGGTGTTGGCGTCGGATTCAGCCGATTGGAAATAGTTCCACGCCGCCAAGTGACCGACAAGGTTGGATGTGTCCAAACCGGACAGCTCTTCTTCACCAACAGAGAAGGCAACAACTGGGATGTCGTCCGCAGAAATGCCCCCAGCGGCTAGTTCTTTATAGAAGCCGATGTTAGCGTCACCATTGATTGTTGAAATCACACCGACCTGTTTGCCATCTTCACCAAGCGCCACAACATCCGCCACAATAGTCGCCCAATCAGATTGGCCAAATGGGGTGTAGTTTACGAAGATGTCGTCAGCTGCAATGCCTTTTTCCTGCAAATAGGATTCGAGAATATTGTTGGTTGTACGCGGATAGACATAGTCTGTGCCAAGCAGGGCAAACTTTTCAACGCCCAGCTCTTCGAGGAAATAATCCGTGGCAGGGATCGCTTGCTGGTTTGGCGCAGCGCCTGTGTAGAACACGTTCTTGGACGATTCCTCGCCTTCGTATTGCACGGGGTAGAACAGCAGGCCGTTCAACTCTTCGATTACAGGCAACACGGATTTGCGCGACACAGACGTCCAGTTACCAAAGATCACGTCGACCTCGTTCACTGTCAGTAATTCGCGGGCTTTTTCGGCGAACAGTGGCCAGTCGGATGCTGGGTCAACAACGACTGCTTCCAATTCACAGCCCAAAAGGCCACCCTTGGCGTTTTGCTGTTCGATCAACATCAACATCGCGTCTTTCAATGTGGTTTCAGAAATTGCCATGGAGCCGGACAAAGAATGCAGAACACCGACCTTAATCGGGTTAGCGCAGTCAGCAAATGCAGTGGAGCCAGCGACGCAAAGGACACTGGCGGACAGTGTGGAAAGCAGAGTGGAACGAAGTTTCAAAGGATAGACCCCCTAATTTTTCGCCACGTATCCACATGGACCTGCTAGGCAAGGCCAAGCGGGAATGCTATGCGGATTACGCAGCTTCATGTTGCAGCCATGCGAGGGTCGTTATCTGCCAGGATTGCACCCTCGCTTGGCATTTAATTGCCCGATTTGAGCACTTAGACAATTGAATGAGTTGTTCCAGAATAAAAGTTAAGAGAGTGCTGAAAACCTCAACTTGGCACATAGTGCCCAAAATTCTTTCAATTGGCGGGAGTTTGCCTCTATTTTGGGCAGTGATTTGATGTCACCTGCATGTTCAAGTGAAGGCATTAGCTTTTGCGACTTGTCTGCCATAGCGCGTTCCCCGTTTGCTCCCTCTGCAAATTGCACCGACAGCGGATATCCGGTTTCCACCCCTACCCCAATTGCCAATGGATGGGCTGGCAGCTCAGCAAAAGAACTATCCAAACTGTGCATCAGCGCAGAGGCTTAATTATAAACGAGAACGCATTAGCGCGTGCGCACGCACGCGTGAAGGCGCAGATTGCATGGCATCAATCGCAATCAGTTTTTTCCGTAAACACGCAAAATGTAAGTTACACACGCAGGTGCGCCAGTGCCCAGTTTAGAGTTTCGACCCACCCCTACCCCAATGCACGTATCTGTATAAACGATGCCTTTGGTGCGAGTTGATTCACAGATAATTCGCAGAGCACATGATGGTTCTGGAGAAATTTCAAAAGTGTAACGTCAAGTGTAACGTCAAGTGTAACGTCAAGTGTAACGTCAAGTGTAACGCAAGAAAGAAATTTTATATATTATCAAGCGTTATCAGATAATTATTGTAAATATGTGGTGCCCCCACACGGACTCGAACCGCGGACCTACTGATTACAAATCAGTTGCTCTACCAGCTGAGCTATAGGGGCATTGAGGCCCATGTAATGAGATTTTTCCGCTGGTGCAAGACGAAAAATGATCCTTCATTAAGGTTTTCTTCTTTTGCTAAATTGGTATGTGGGAAAACCAAGTTTTTAAGGGAATAGAAGACATGTGCAGCTCGTAATTCACACCGGCGCGCACTTCTCGGAAGGAGAACGGCTGATGAAATGTCTGCTGCGAAACAAAGATATCTTTTCCAAAAAAGGCATCGCAGTTACCGGACCTGGGAAGTATCGCCCTTTGCTAAAGCAAACACTTGATGCGCTAAGAACTGCGCCCGCAGCTGACGGCGCTCGTGATGTACTTTTAGATGCGATTATGGACGAGGAAGATGCGGATCGCTTGCTTCTTAGCAACGCGCATTTCTTTGGCGCTCCGCGTGCTGCTGTTCGTGGAGGGATTTTGTACCCCTCGGCAGCGGAGCATATGATCCAAATTCTGAAACTCTTTCCAGACGATGAGATTGAGATGTTCATGGCACTTCGCAATCCTGCGATCCTTTTACCTGCAATGTACGAACAATCTCTTAAGCCAAGCATGGCAAATTACTTGGGCGTTGCTGATCCTTGCGAAATTCGATGGTCAGACACACTTTATGCTGTGCGCGATGCAATTCCTGCCATTGCCATAACCGTATGGTGCAATGAAGATACCCAGCTGATTTGGCCGCAAGTCATTTGCGAAATTGCAGGCCTTAAATTAGGTGAAGAGATTGTTGGAGAATTTGATCTTCTGAATGACATCATGAGCAAAGAAGGAATGCAGCGATTTGCAGCATACCTAAAATTACATCCTGATATGACGGAAGTTCAAAAGCTCCTTATTATATCTGCATTCTTAGACAAAATCGCACTAGAAGAAAAATTGAGGAAGAACTGGATCTCGCCGGCTGGACCGAAGATCTAATGGACGACATGACGGACGTCTATGACGAAGACATGTTGGAAGTTCAACGCATTCCAGGCGTCACCTTGATCGCGCCTTAATCCACGCCACCAAGGTTGAGATAACGAAGTTACATTCCGAGAGCTTCTTTATACATCTCCAAGACGGCTTCTTCTTCTGCAATGTCATTTTGATCACGTTTACGAAGCGCAATAACCTTGCGGATTACTTTGGTGTCATAGCCACGGCCTTTGGCCTCAGCCATAACTTCTTTTTGTTGCTCAGCTAGATCTTTCTTCTCGGCGTCTAGACGCTCGATCCGTTCGATGAACTGGCGCAATTCATCAGCAGTTACGCGGTAGCTTTCAGCATTTGTTGCAGTTTCGGTCATTTTAAAGCTCCTATCGAGATCAGCAAGGCCCCTCAGATACCTTCCGATCGTAAATGTCGCAATGCCCCATCTTGTCGAAATTTATAAATTAAGTTAGCTGATCTATATGGAACAGAAAACAACTTCGATATTTGATATGATAATCTGGGGCGGCGCAGTCATTTCCGTGATTGGCCTTATCGGCATAGTTTGGTGCATCATTCGTGTGTCCCGCTCAAAGCGAGCCAACCTGACAGATGATGAAATGAAAGACGTGCTAAAGACTGTATTATCGCTCAATTTAGGTGCATTGCTCATGTCTTTCCTTGGTTTGATGATCGTTGGGGTTGGCATCGCCTTTTCTTAATGAGAAACTGACTGAGACACTGCTTTCAGGAGGATAATAGCATGACCATTGAGTGGATTAATGGTTTCCTTGGCGGTCTATTGATAAGTATTGCAGGAGTGGTTTTACTGTTCAGAAATGGCGCATTTTAAATGCGAGTCGTATCCTAGGAAGTATCTTCGACCGCTCCTCAGATCAGGCTTGGCCAGAATGGCTGGCCTTTATTTTAGGCCTAGTTGCCGTACCGGCGATAATTCAGATCATGATACCCGTAGAGACAAATAGTACCCAAGGTGCAGGCTATCTAGTTGCAGCAGGCATTTTTGTAGGTATTGGAACACGAATGGCAAAAGGCTGCACTTCTGGCCACGGTGTTTCTGGCCTTTCTGGGCTCTCATTGCGCGGCAGTGTCGCGATAGTTGTCTATATTGAGGCCAGCGTCTTAACTGTCTTTGCCATTAGCAACTTTTAGGGGGATATAATGCGCATCAATTTATCATTGATTGCTCGGGTATTTTCGGCGCAGGCATCCATATTTTGGGAATGTCAGACAAACAAATGATGATCGGTTTTCTTGACCTATTTGGTTCTTGGGATCCAACCTTGGCATTTGTATGCGCTGGAACTCTTCTACCAATGACTATCGCTTTGAGATTTGTAACTGGCAGACAACCACTTACCGGTGATAGTTTTTTGCAAAAGCAGACCGAAGATTTCGACTACAAATTGATAATTGGGGCCATTCTTTTTGGCATCGGATGGGGATTGAGTGGCTTCGTTCCAGGCACCGCATTCGCTTCACTTAGTTATGGCAGCTCAGCAAGTGTTATTTTTGTGATATCGATACTTGTCGGAATGCGTATAACTCCGCTCTTACAAGGACTACTGGACAGTTTCAAAACCACCGAATAAACAACCCATATGAATATACACCAAATTACCACTAATTATTTCGTGGCCGCACAAATCAGTACCGGTGATGTACAAGAAATTGTGCAAGCTGGTTTTAAAGCAGTGATTTGCAATCGCCCAGATGCAGAGGTCCCGCCAAGTCATCAGTCCGCAGCGCTCGAAAATGCGGTACGTGCTTCTGGCCTTGAGTTTTATACTTTACCTTTGACACACCAAACTATGACTACAGAAATTGTTTCGCAACAAATAGCCCTTTCACGCTTGGCTGGTCCTGTGTTGGCGTATTGCGCGACAGGTACACGTTGCACTGTTGCATGGGCTATTGGCTCAGCAAATGAAGGTGGAGACGTTGATGACATTTTGTCTGCTGCACAGGCTGCTGGCTACCAATTGGACGGCTTAAGACCAACTTTGGATGCGATTGTGAACCAGCGTTAGTTTTTTTCGGAAATGGCCATCCGTCAGGATATCTTTTTCTCAAGCTCTACAAGGTCGTTCAAATCGGGAAAGTCACTCAGTTCAGGCAGCGCCACATCTTCTGTATTATTTTAGCCCGATTGATGAAGATCTGTCTCATTGCTTCCTGAACTTGGCAATGGAACTGCTGTATTTGATGAGCGTACCACACCAAGGCTCGGGGCAACAGTTTGGTCCTCCCTCTCCCTATCTACTTTTTGTATGTTCGACTTGTTTCGTGGCAACGCATCCATAATTAGAAGATCAAAATCAACTAAGTCAGCTTCTCGACATTTAGGGTGGCTTGAGTATATCGGTTGCCGATTTAGACGCTATGCGCGAATATCATCTGTCTGGTCCAAAGTCCCTGTTCTAATTTTTTCACCTGTTCGCGTCACGAAATCAGTCTCTGGAAAAGCATCGTTTGGAAGGGGCAGTGTTTGACCAGTCGAAAGTTGTTCGAACTGCGAAAGCTCAAATGAACACTTACAAAGGATCATGTTCAACTCCGCTGACAAATCCAAAGTAAGGCGGGAAATCAAATACTCATTCTGATCCAATGCGATCGACATCGCACGTGCATCGGCAAAACACGCTCTATATCGGAACCCTGAAATTGTTTGCTGATCGTTATCTTCTTCAAGCATCAGCGCGACCTGTTTAAACAGGTCATCCACCAGTGGCGTGCACATGACTGGGTCGGTCTGTGTCAATTGTCTTTTGGTACCTTTAGGCAAACTTACAGTCCCAATGGTCTGTTGCTGGATCAAACCACTTACGACTTCTCCGGCTATCAGCGCTGCACCTACTCGCTCCTCATCACCTTCCAACAAACACAATAGTACATCTTCGATCACAAGCTCAGCCAACAAATCTGAGCTAGGCTTCTCAATAACAACACCAATTTTAGATATTAGCATGTCAAACAATTCTTTGCCCGTTTTCGGAATTGAAAGCCGTATAGCTTTTGCGACAGACATTATCAGCGCATCACGCTTCTGCCCACCGCGCGATACCATTCTTTGCAAGATTGATTTGTTGGTTTCGTTTGGAACCATTGTTGCAATACTTCCGATACACTATTCAAAAGATGTTTAGGGCCGCACCGGTTACCAATCGCTTTATATCTTCGGTTTTATACGAAACTTAAAATCTAGCAGTCTAATTTCAGACAGGTAATCGCAAAACGAAGCGATTGCCTCTAGCAGCGGGAACATAATCAATTTCACCACCCAAACGGATCATAATTTCGCGACAAATCGCAAGCCCAAGCCCCGCACCGCTGCCATCTTGATCATTGATGCGAGAAAATTTTTCAAAAATCAAAGCATGGGTTTCCATTGGGATGGGTAGCCCATTGTCGGTAAGTAAAATGCAAACTTCATTGTCTGTTTTAGTTGCCCTGATGAACAACCTTGGTTCCGGCGACTTGCAATACTTTTGGGCATTGCTGATCAAATTGATAAAGACTTGAGCAAGTCGATCCAAATCAGTGTGCAATTCAATTGATGTGTCTAAATCGCTCACATCAATCTTAATCTGCTTTATGGCTCCTGCCTGTGTAGTTGTGACCGCATGCCCGATCACGTCAGCTAAAGAACCAGTTTCAGTATTCAGACTAACCTGTCCGTTTTCTAGAACGCTCAGATCCAACAAGTCATCTAACAGCCGAGTCAGGCGGATAGCTTCAACATGAATAATCGACGCGTACTTTGTTTGCTCCGATGCCTTCAATTCGTGCCCATCCCGTAGAATTTCGGAAAAAGAACGGATCGATGTCATAGGTGTCCGAAGCTCATGTGAAATTTGACTTAAGAATGCATCTTTCTGAACAGAAATTTGTGTAAGTTTTGCATTCACGTCACGCAGCTGCCTTGCCGTATCCAAAAGTTCTGATGATTTTGCTTCCAACTGATTTGAATATTCCAACATTTGCGCGGACTCATCTGCAACCGCCATCAAATCCTGAACCGAAACAGATGCACCACCCACAAGTTGGCTGATCATCGCATGCGCCGTTGCAGCACCAACAGATGCCGACATCTCACGCTCCACCCGTTGTAGGAAATCCGGAGTTGGTTCGGGTAAATACCGATCGTGGCCTTGAATTTGAGCCTCGCGTCGAAAAAGTTTTTGCGCCTCGGCGCCGCCTAGAATTCGCTGTGCCATCACCATCAAGTCTTCACTTTGTGCTGCTGATCCGCTCCATCCATGAGCGTGGCCAGAATTAGCAAAGACATTTACAAACTGCGCACCTTGCAAACGTTCAAGCGGTTTAGGAAATGAAACTAATGATCCAAAAATAAAACCGCTCGTGTTTAACAGCAAAGACCACAAAACAGCATGAACGGTGGGATCGATGCCCTTAATCCCAAATAATGCCTGTGGGCGCAGCCATTCGACGCCAAATGGACCCTGTTCTAATAGAGGAGAACTCAAGACGACATCAGCGCCAAAGCTTGGCAACAACGAGGTGTAAGTCCAAATTGCAAACCCGACCAAAAGACCGGTCAAGGCACCTACCCGCGTTGCACCACGCCAGAAAATACCCCCAATCATTGCTGGTAAAAACTGAGCAACACCGATGAACGAAATCAAGCCAATCGCAGCTAGTGCACCGCTCCCCCCAGAGACACGATAATAGAGGTATCCCAATGCAATAATGACCAGTATTGATACCCGCCGTGCAAAAATTACAACGTTTCTGACATCTCCAGACACTGTTGCACCCTGCCCCTGAAACGAAAGCCAGATCGGCATAACAACATGGTTTGAAACCATCGTCGACAACGCTAAGGTCGCGACAATCACCATTGATGTTGCAGAGGAAAACCCACCTAGGAAACTTAGGATCGCTAGCCCCCCCTGACCTTGAGACAAAGGTACTGTCAAAACGAACAAATCTGGGTTTGAGTTTTCAGGCAGCAGATCAAGACCAACAACCGCAATCGGCACCACAAACAAGCTCATCATCATAAGGTAAATGGGAAATGCCCATGATGCGATGTGCAGATGCCGTTCATCATCGTTCTCAACGACAAGGACCTGAAACATACGCGGTAGGCAGAGAAATGCAGCACCCGACAATACAGTCAACGCTGTCCAGCGACTACTGTCCACCTGCCATTGACCGATATCAGAGTTGTCAATTCGCACCATCATTTCACTGATGCCACCCGCCACTCCCCAGACCACAAAAATGCCAACAGCCAAAAGAGCAACTAACTTCACGACTGCTTCTACTGCGATTGCGATTACTACGCCATTGTGGCGCTCGTTAGCGTTAAGATTGCGCGTCCCGAACAAGACTGTGAACAGGGAAAGACCAAGCGCAACCCAAAAGCCTGCCGAAACTAGATTCATCCCACCGTCCGTAGTTCCCGTTGGGTCAGAAAAGATAGACAAAGACAGCGTCACCGATTGCAATTGAAGCGCGATGTAAGGGGTCACGCCAAGGACCGCCATGATAGTTACAACGATAGCCAGCACATTAGACTTACCGTATCGCGATGAAATCAAATCCGCGACTGATGTTACACGCTGGGTGCGCCCAACGCGTACGAGCTTTCGCAAGAACCACCACCAACCAATCATAACGAGCGAAGGACCAAGGTAAATCGTTATAAATTCCATGCCCGAACGTGCGGCATACCCTACCGCACCATAGAATGTCCAAGCAGTGCAATAAATTGACAATGAGAGAGTATAGACGAGCGGCGAACGTAGCCAGTTTCCACGCCCTCGCGCTGCGGCGCGTTCAGCAGCAAAAGCAACTAAGAAAAGGAAGGCTACATAGGTTAGGCAAACCGCAATTAACAGATTTATTGAGGCCATTATTTTGGCTCCGTTTTCACACCAAATTCCACATCAATCGCATCTTCGGAACTATTTCTAAGGTAATGCCATAACGAACCAGCACACAGGATCAAACAAACCCAAACACCGAAAACATAGACAATCGCTTGTGACATCCGAACTGGTTCAACTCCGTCACCATCTGATGTGGCCCAAAGAGTCGGCATCAACCAAAGCAACAACCCCACAAGCGGCAATAATCGGATCGCATCCATCATCCGTCGCTGTCGGTAACTACGACGTTCTAAAAAGACAGGTGTTGCTGGAAGTCGTTGCATTCTCTAATTCCGCGTAAGATCGCGGACTGCAGCCAAGACTTCCGTATTAGAAAACGGTTTCGTCATAAAACGGCTAACACCTGCAGCCTCGGCCTCGACTCTATCACGCATTTGCCCACGCGCAGTAAGCATTAAGATTGGTAAAGCTAAGAATTGATCATCGCTACGTAATTCAATCAAAATATCTAAACCACTTTTACCCGGCAACATGTGATCCAGCATCAACAAATCAGGCTGCAACTCCCGTACACGCTTTACAGCAGTCGCCCCGTCCGTTTGGATATCAACATGCCAACCTTCTCGACTTAATAGAAATGTAATCGCTTCGATAATGTTTGGTTCGTCTTCAACCAATAGAACACGTTTTTTCATGTTCAATCGCCCCCCTTGTTTGGGCATAACTCAGACGGTCGTCGTGCCACCTGTTTATTCACGTCCAAATTTCACCCGACTATCCACACTTTTGCCTGAGCTGTCAAAACTCTCATTAGAAACCACTACTTAAAATGGAAGGTTGACGTCGTGCTGGGCAATGTTCTCTTGGGCAAACACGACAAGTTGCTCCGATTTCGATAGGTTTTGATAAATCAGACAGTTCGTTAGAGTTCAAAGGTACCACAAGCATTGTCGCCTGTACAAACGGAGCATTATTATATGAAAGCACTGAAACTGGCTCTGCCACGGCAAAAACCTCAAACTCCATTTCGGAACGACCAGCAACGGCAATCTTGTTACGTGAAATTTGCCCGACACTACTTAACCCATCAAACAGGGGCAACAATGCGCATGGCGCATCGAAGCGTGGAATGGTGAAGCCTTTGGTTGGCTTACGAAACAAAAGGCTACCTGTGCGATCGCAAACCACTAAACCCGCATTCAGGCTTTTCAGCGAGCCCAAGCGCCGCAATATCGTTGAAACCGACACCGCAAAATATTTTGCAAGCCTAATTGGATCCATGCCTAAGCTCTGAATTTGATCATGTAATTTCTGTAAACTTACTTCACCTGCATCCAAGGCAAGTTGTTGAAGAATTCCTCGTGCGATATGCCGCGCAGACCCTGAAACTAGCCCTTCAGATTGCCCAACAAGCTCCTCAGCAGCAATTGTTCCACTTTCAATTTCTTCAAAGGTATAATCGTGTTCGGCAAGGAATGCATCGACCTCCTCTTGGGGCGAACCAATTGCATATCCTTCCTGATCGCCAGATTGATCGTCTAGATAATTGACCAATGCCTTAGAGCTTTGAGCAAGGCGCCTACTGTCTTGATCAAGGTTACCATGAAACCGATCACGCCATTCAGTTGTAATTTTTTTGTCGTTCGCAAGGATAGAAGCTGTTGACCGGATGGCCGCAGCGGTAGACAACAGTTCATGCACAGAAGCCGCTAATTTGGGATCATTAGCGAGCCGATCAGATAAAGCTTCGACCGTCCGCTCCAGTGCCCCTACCCTGCGATACCCAGCAGCCAAAACCTCTGCCCAGCCAGGAAAACGACCCGCGAATTCATCTGCCGTATTAACATCTACTTTTGGCAACCTTGCAGCAGACGCAGCCTCTCGCAATTTGGCGATCAACGCAGCTTCGGCACCTTCTGTCAGCGCTGAGGCATCCACTCCCAGAGCGGAAGCGATGTTGAGCAAAAGTTTACCGCCGATTCTACGGCGATTGTGTTCAATCAAGTTCAAGTAGGACGCAGAAATGCCAATTCGGCTTGCGAGCTCGGCTTGTTTCAGACTCGTCATTGCGCGTCGCTCCCGAATGCGACTGCCTGTTAGCCCTTCTCTCATCGCTTCGGACCTCCCGATTCAATCCATAATCCACAGCGTTTTCAACGTTCTTTCCCAATAAGACATAAAAACTTTACAGATAGCTATTTTTTCTGTGTATTTATTTACAAAATAGTTGTGATTTTCAAGGGCGTTATTGCGCAATTTTCCAAAACAACGCGATACTAACTTTGCATGTAAATGCGTGGCGCGTCTGAGGCTGAGGAGACTCATTCGTGTTTTTAAACAATAAGGGAGGATATTTATGTCCACATCAAACCTGACACGTCGTGGGTTGATCAAGAACAGTGCCATCGCTGGCGCTGGCTTTGCTGCACCTACGATCTTCACTGCGTCTTCCGCGGCTGCGTACACAAACGAGCCAACTGGCGGTTCTGTAACGCTTGGCTTTAACGTTCCACAATCTGGCCCGTATGCTGACGAGGGTGCAGACGAACTGCGCGCTTATGAGCTTGCTGTTGAGCACCTCAACGGTGGCGGCGACAGCGGCATGATGAACACATTTTCGTCCAAAGAGTTGACCGGTAACGGCATCTTGGGCAAGAAAGTGGAATTCGTAACAGGCGACACGCAAACTAAATCTGACGCTGCGCGTGCTTCTGCGAAATCCATGATTGAAAAAGATGGCGCAGTGATGATCACTGGTGGATCTTCTTCTGGTGTTGCGATTGCTGTTCAAGGTCTATGCCAAGAAGCTGGCGTTATCTTTATGGCTGGCCTTACGCACTCAAACGACACAACT
>JAOEQC010000004.1 GCA_028388995.1 Ascidiaceihabitans sp.
CCTAAATTGGGCAGAGGCAAAATGGTGGCAGCATCGGAACTTTTGATCGATACAGGCGCAACAGCATTTAAAAACGGGGACTTGGACGCCGTGGTCTTCCACTCTCCAATCCTTGTCCATTACGTTCTGACGGATGGTGCGGCATTCGGCCAACTCGCAGCTCCAACATTCCAGTACGAAAGCGATGGCACCGCACTGCCTTCCGACAGCAAATGGATCGAACCAATTAACCAATCGATTTTAAAATTCCGCGAAGATGGTACCTACGCAGAAATCTATCTGAAATGGTTTGGCGAAAGCCCGTAAAGGTTAATCGAAGAACGGCGTCATTTGCGCAATAATAACCGAATTCTCTTCCAAGGCACGTTGCATCAACTCGCGTTCACCTTCTTCGATCTCGTGACCTTCGGCTTCGCGTTCTTCCAACGTGCCATAGCCTGAGACATCCAAAGGGGCGGTGTCCGCTTGCTTAAGGATCGCAACCGTTTCACGAACCGCTTCAGCCTCGTCCACACCACTGGCAAAACACATCAATGCGGCACCGGTCGCCTTCTTTGGAAGACCATCGCCCTCTTTGCGGCCAATCTCGACCAAGAGTGTGTAAACTTTTTGCTTTGACCCAGCCATTGTGCCGATCCTTTGTTGTGTCGTTTTGGACTAACGTATTTATTGCGCAGCGCCCACAAAAAAGGGAAGAGGTATATCGCCCCTTCCCCTCTTTAGAGTTGAGTGCAGTACTTAGTCGCGCAGCAGCTCGTTGATCGAAGTTTTAGAACGTGTCTTTGCATCCACCTTCTTAACGATCACGGCACAGTACAGGTGCACACCGTTTTTAGACGGCATGGAACCCGCAACAACAACAGAGCCTGAAGGCACTTCACCGTAGAACACTTCACCCGTCTCACGGTCCAAAATCTTGGTGGACTGACCGATAAATACGCCCATGCCCAAAACGGAACCTTCGCGCACAATGCAACCTTCAACAACTTCTGAACGCGCACCAATGAAACAGTTATCTTCGATGATTGTTGGACCCGCTTGCATTGGTTCAAGAACACCACCGATGCCAACGCCGCCGGAAAGGTGCACATTTTTACCGATTTGTGCGCATGAACCAACAGTCGCCCATGTATCTACCATTGTGCCTTCGTCGACATACGCGCCAAGGTTCACGAACGATGGCATCAAAACAACACCCGGTGCGATGAATGCAGATTTGCGCACAACACAATTTGGAACGGCGCGGAAACCGGCGGCCATCCACTCAGCTTCGCCCCAGCCTTTGAACTTGGAATCAACTTTATCCCACCAGCCGCTGCCCTGTGGGCCGCCGTCTTGCATTTCCATATCTTTGATGCGGAAGCCCAAAAGAACAGCTTTCTTAGCCCACTGATTTACGTGCCAGTCGCCATTTTCCTGACGCTCTGCAACGCGCAGTTTGCCGCTGTCTAGGGCAGAAAGCGTATCTTCAATTGCGTCACGCTGTTCGCCAGTTGTGGTAGGTGAAATAGTATCGCGAGCATCCCATGCGGATTCAATCGCGGATTCTAGCTGTGCATTTGACATGTCAGTTCCTCTGAAAATAAGTTGCAGCGCTTAGACAACAATACTGTGAACAGTGCAATCATATCTGGGAAACTGAGTTCTTGCACGGTACCTCTTACGCAACCTGGATTTTTAAAGGATAGAAATGATGAGCAAAGACCAAGCCAAGCCATTTCGCGATGCACACACGGACCGCGCCGCCACACAAGACGCGCCAGATACCCCACAAACACGGGCACCGGCATATAAACTGGCCTTTGCTGATGACGAATTTTTATGCCGTGACGAATTGCGCCCCGTGCGGCTACAACTTGAATTGCTCAAACCAGAATTGATGTTGGACGAAGCAGGCATCAACAGCACAATCGTTTTGTTTGGTGGTGCACGCATTCCAGAGCCGGCGAAAAAGGAAACAGCGCGGACCAAAGCGCTGGCTGACCTGTCGTCTTTTTATGACGAAGCGCGCGAGTTTTCACGTCTGATGACACTAAAGTCCAAGGAAAGTGATGGCAAAGAAAACGTGATCGTCACCGGTGGTGGACCCGGCGTGATGGAGGCGGGCAACCGCGGTGCAATCGATGCGAACGGCGCATCAATTGGGCTGAACATCGTTCTGCCGTTCGAGCAGGCACCAAACGAATACGTCACGCCTGAACTTTGCTTTAACTTCCACTACTTTGCGATCCGCAAGATGCACTTCTTGATGCGCGCACACGCAATCTGTGTTTTCCCCGGCGGCTTTGGCACGCTCGACGAAATGTTTGAGGCACTGACGCTTATTCAAACGGGCCGTATGCAACGCATACCGTTCTTGCTCTTCGGCAAAGCCTTCTGGGAAGGTATCATCAACTGGGATGTGCTCGCGGATGCAGGCACGATCTCTGATGAGGATTTGGATCTGTTCCGCTTTGTCGACACAGCTGCAGAAGCAATGGATTTAATCGAGAATTGGGAAACCAGCTCACGTCGCGAGGAAGTCCCCGGCCGCTAAACTTAGCCCACACTCAATTCATCGCTTAAGCAGCAATTTCGGCAGGCAAAGTGCAAACTTCAACGTGGTGCGGTAGTGTTTCAAGCACATCGCCTGCGTTTGTTTCGCGAATGCTATAGCCGTAACCTGCCAAGCGGTGCTTCCACTTGCGTTTTGGCAATGCTTTTGTACGCTCACCGATAACAAGTTCGACAATCTTCGCTGTTGCAAATTGGTCTTGGTTTGAAAGAATGGACATTGAAGCTTCCTGTTGTCTCTACAGGGACCAATATTGTTTCCACAAGCGGCACCAATCATACGGAATTGAGGTCATTAAGGGGCGCTACTCAAAACAATGAGGCAAGTGCGCCACATTGTTTCAATTTTAGAAACAGTTATTACGCTTCTAAACTCGCGTCTTCCGCTATCTGCTTGCGCGACTTACGTTCGCGTTGCGTCTCAGACTTAAGCTGACCACACGCTGCGAAAATATCCTCGCCACGCGGTGTGCGAATTGGGCTAGCATAACCAGCCTCATGAATAATATCCGCAAAGCGGTGAATACGGTTGCCCGACGAACGCTTGTACGGCGCACCAGGCCATTCATTGAAGGGGATCAGGTTGATCTTGGCCGGAATGCCTTCAATCAATTTCACCAAACGGTGCGCATCTTCGATGCTGTCATTCACGCCGTCCAGCATAACGTATTCAAACGTAATACGCTCGGAATTGGAAACCTTCGGATAGGCACGCAATGCTTCCAACAATGTTTCAATGTTCCAGCGTTTGTTGATCGGCACCAAATTATCGCGCACTTCGTCTGTCGTCGCGTGGAAGGACACTGCCAACAAGCAACCAATTTCTTCCGCGGTACGCGCAATCTCTGGAACAACGCCAGAGGTCGACAATGTAATACGACGGCGCGACAGCTGGATCCCTTCAGGGTCCATCGCGATCTTCATCGCGTCACGTACGTTCTCAAAGTTATACAGCGGCTCACCCATACCCATCAGAACGATGTTGGATAATTTGCGCGCCTCATAAGTACGGGTGCCATGCTCTGGCCACTCGTCCAAATCATCACGCGCCAACATAACTTGGCCAATGATTTCGCCTGCCGTAAGGTTACGCACCAACTTCTGTGTACCCGTGTGGCAGAATGAACAGGTCAGCGTGCAACCAACTTGGCTCGAGATACACAGCGTGCCACGATCAGCTTCGGGGATGTAAACCACCTCAACCTCATGACCTCCTGCGATACGGACAAGATACTTACGTGTTCCATC
This sequence comes from Ascidiaceihabitans sp., assembly GCA_028388995.1. Lineage (GTDB taxonomy): Bacteria > Pseudomonadota > Alphaproteobacteria > Rhodobacterales > Rhodobacteraceae > Ascidiaceihabitans. The sequence goes on from JAOEQC010000004.1 coordinate 3,802, forward strand.
CGTGCTGACTTGTTTGTTCACAACTTCAGGAACAGCGATCACAAACTTCTCTGCCAACTCAGCGCGGAAATCCTTGGACAGGTTTGTCATCTCAGCAAAGTCGCGCACGCCCCACTGATAGATCCACTGCCAAATTTGACCCACACGCATCTTGGCCTGCTTTTCCTTTGTCCCGTGTTCGATCAACAGCTCGCGCATCGCATCGCGTGAAAGTCCTACCAAATTGATAGGGCCATCCGGCATCTTGCGAGGGATCGTAATCAGGTCTTGGGTAATCGGCGCGCTGGGAGCAGACATGTTGTTCATCCAATATGGGTTAGATGCCGCTCTATATAGGAATGTCGGCCAGTATCAAAATGTTTCGACAGAGCAAGAAAAAACGCGACCCCCGGGAGGAGCCGCGTCTGACTGTCAAAAGCTGCGCATTAACCGCCGCAGCGTTTTTCTGCATCCTCGATAGCGGCGGTAAAGCCAAGCAGTGAAAACGTATCTTTGGTCACTGTGCCACGACCAGAAACACCCGTAACTATGGCATTTGCACCGCGCTTCATCGCTGTCACCATTTTGGCGTCATCTGATGCGCTTGCAGGCCAGGCCCACTCGCCTTCAGTGAACATGTCAAATTCATTGCCACTGATATTCACGTTGACTGTGCTACCACTTGCAAATGGATATCCGCCAGTAAACGCGATTTGACCTTTGGCACTTTCGCTTGGGCGATAAAACACCATCAGCAAAATCTGGCTGCGCGTGGCGGCGACGACCCGCCCATCACGTGAATTTACGGTCTCTTCAGGTGCGGATACGCTCCAGCACTCTGTTGGATTGTCTTCAACGAAAACACTCCATTTGGTCTTTTGTGCGACACGATTTTTGCTTTGGCTTTGCGCCATGGCACCGGATGCCACTAGAGAACTCACACAAAGTAGTGCAGCAAAAGTTGTTTTAATTCCCATTTGTCCAGCCTCCAGACTGTCCTAAACCTCAATTTTCAGATCGCTGCCCATGGTTCTTTTTGCGACCACACTCTTGTCAGCGTCCGTATTCTTCTCGACAAGAAGCATATTAGCTCGAAACTAGCGAGTTGCGAAAGCCTGATTGGCAGGTTTTCGCGCAGTTGTGAGGGAAATTATGACAAATTCAGCACCAATGACCGAAATTTGGCGCGGTCCGTTTCTTGAAAGCGTCCATTCTGGGCATGCAGTGGTCTGCGATGACACTGGGCAAATCGTTCACGCATGGGGTGATCCGGACGCAGTTGTGCTCCCACGGTCCTCCTCAAAGATGATCCAAGCACTGCCATTGATCCGTTCAGGTGCTGCCGACGCACATGGGTTAACTACCCCACAGTTCGCCCTCTCTTGCGCCTCTCACCAAGGGGCCGCCATCCACACAGACCCCGTTTCCAAATGGCTGGAACAACTGGGGCTCAGCGATGATGACTTCCGCTGCGGTCCGCAAGCACCCAGCGACAAAGATGCCCGCGACGGGCTGATCCGCGCACATGAAACGCCTTGCCAAATGCACAACAACTGCTCTGGCAAACACACTGGGTTCCTGACGCTCACCAAACATCTCAAAGCGGGGTCCGAGTACATCGACCCAACTCACCCAGTTCAAGTCGCTTGCCTAGAGGCATTCGAAGAAGCAACACAACTCACCAGCCCAGGCTATGGTATCGATGGCTGTGGCGCGCCGAACTACGCAACAACTGTTCACGGAATGGCACGTGCAATGGCAACATTCGCGGCCGCCCCAGCCGAAAGCGCCGAAGAACGCTTGCGGTCAGCAATGATGCTGCACCCAGAATTGGTCGCGGGTGAAGGACGGGCTTGTACCAACCTGATGCGTGCAATGGGAGGCAAGGTCGCTGTCAAAACAGGGGCTGAGGCATTCTTTATCGCCATCATTCCAGAATTGAAAATGGGCGTTGCGCTCAAGATCACCGACGGAACAACTCGCGCAGCAGAATGCGCAATCGCTGCGATCCTCGTAAAACTTGGTGTGCTTGATGCAGAGCACCCCGAAACGATGAAGTACCTCAACGCGCCAATCCGCAACTGGGTTGGCACGCGCACAGGCACCCAACGCGCCGCACCTCAGCTTATCTAACCCACAGATCTATCTGACCAAATAAATTCTGTGGTTTGGGGCAAAGCCCCATTCAAAAATCAATTCAGCGCGACAAACTCGTCGCGCGAATACCCCTGAATATACAACAACGCCGTCAGATCGCCGTGATTGATGCGTACATTGCACTCGGCAGCGACACTTGGCTTGGCGTGCAACGCCACACCAGTACCAGCGCGGTGCAACATGCCAAGATCATTGGCACCATCACCCACAGCCATGACGTCCTCTTCTGAAATACCCAAGCGCACAGTGATCTGTTCCAGCGCGTCGATCTTGGCTTGCTTACCAAGGATCGGCATACCCACGTCACCTGTCAAAACGCCACCCTCAACGATCAAAGTGTTGGCGCGGTTCTCATCAAAGCCGAGCTTGGCAGCCACTGATTGAGTAAAAGCAGTGAACCCACCAGACACCAATGCCGCGTGACCACCATGGGCTTTCATCGTAGCAAGCAAAGTCGCGCCACCGGGCCTCAAGGTGATGCGTGTTTCCAAAACCGTCTGGATCATATCAGCGCTTAGACCTTTCAACAGGCCCACGCGCTCACGCAATGCACCGTCAAAATCCAACTCACCGTTCATGGCGCGCGCGGTAATATCTTTCACACGCTCGCCCACTCCAGCCTCTTCGGCCAGTTCATCAATACATTCTTGCTGGATCATTGTGCTGTCCATATCAGCCAACAACATCTTCTTGCGACGCCCCACAACAGGCTGAACAATCAAATCGACAGACATCTTTTGCAGATCTGCCCAAACGTCCCAGCCGTTTGCTGGAATTTCAGCCAATGCAAACTCTGCCGCTTCATCCAGTGCCAACCAGATAGCATCGCCACCACCCCATGCATTACGAAATGATTCCACCAAAGCAGGTTCAAGGCTGGGATTCTGTGGAGAGGTGAGCAAAGTGCAAATATACATAAAAAAGTTTCCGATTTACGTCATTGATATCGCAAAAAGCCGATAAGAGTAAGTTCTAACTGCGTCTTCACTGTTGTACCAGTCCGAATCCCCGACTATGGCCGATGATGAGACAGCCTTCTCCAACGAAGGGAGCAAGTAATTGTTATGTTTAATCTTATAATAGCTACGTGTCTAATAGGCACTTTCATTTTATGTCTATTTTGTACCAAAAATCACATCCACGTCGGTCGGATCGTACATAGCATGGGCATAGAATTTCATAACTGTTCCAACGTCTTTCCAGCCGCCGTGTATGGCGACAAACTTAGGGCGAATACCTGCTTGAAGCATTGAAGTTACGAAACTGTGGCGGAGACAGTGGGGTGACAGTTTTTCTATGCCCTCGCGCTCAATGACGTTGCTCAAGACCTGTCACACACTTTCACCAGAAGCATATTCAAACACCTGGCAGTACTCTATAAACAAATAAACCTGCTTCATGCCAATTCACTCAAAGAACAGTTTTTGGACGTAGCAGAAGCTGGTCGATTGCGAGACTATGTGAAGTTACATTACAGAGATGCTGTGTTTTTGTTGATTGGCTTTTTGATGTACGAGGGCGCGCGTCGGCATGAAGTGTTTACAGCTGAGTGGCAGCACATCAACTTAGAGCGCAACAGCTGGTACGTGCCAGTTACAAAGAATTGCAAGCCACGTTATGTGATGCTCAACCGCAGAGCTGTTCAGATAATCGAATACTCTATACTACTACAAAACCAGCAGTACATCCACAAACCACAATGGCTGTTCATCAACCCACATACACACAAACCTTATCGCTGTATGTTCAACAAATGGAGCCGTATTCGCGCAGAGTTGGGTTTGGATGATGTGCGCGTACACGATTTGCGGCACAGCTTCGCAAGCACACTGGCGAACAATGGCGCTACGCTCTACGAAGTACAAAAGCTATTGGGGCATTCACGTTCTGCAACAACAGAGCGTTATGCACATCTCGCCAATCACCGACTGCAGTAAGCTGCTAGTTTGATAGACAAGGTTTGTCAGTGGCTGTTTGCTTGTTCATCTATGAACATCTTAATAATGGAAACGGAGCTGTGCTATCTCCAAACATTGTGCATCGCCACTGCCAGTAACTCGGTACACCATCCTATCCTCACGTAAGATACGCCGAGACCACCAACCATTCAGATCACTTCGCAAAGGTTCAGGTTTCCCAACACCTGTAAATGGCGTCCTCGTGGATTTTTTGATTAACTCATTTATTCGAGCATGGACTTTAGGGTTGTTGCTTAACCAAAACTGATAATCTTCTCAGGCAGTTGACGAGAAAACTAGCTTCAATCTTCTAACTCACGCTCTTGCCCATCGCTCGCTTCGAGCTCTGCAATAGAACTACGCAGTCGTGCTGCGTTCACTGGCGTCGACAAAAGATGCAGCGTTTCGTTAATCTCGTTCCACGCATCCAAAGATACAACAACCACAGCCTCGCCTTTTTTCCGCGTCACGACTACTTCTTGCCCATCCACTATTGCTCGATCCATCACACTTTTTAACTGCGCTCTGGCATCTGTATACGTCATCACGTCCACGACTATCTCCCGTCTATAATCCTATTTATTGTACAGTAAGTCGTACAAATCAACGCCAAATGCTTGAAGCAACTCCACAGCAGCACTCATCTGCTGCAGATTTACGGCAATTTAGCTTTGCGTGACTTGAATGCCCTGCAAGTTCTGCCAGTACGCGAACACTAACACCTTTGTTTGCCAGTTCAGTGATAAATGTGCGCCTACAACTGTGTGAGCTGGCATCTTCAAACCGTGCAGCACGATAGATGTTGAGGAACAGCTGCGTCATTGTATTCGCACTCAACGCCCCACCCTTTTGACTTTGAAACGGCGCTCAGCTTGCGTCTTTGAACAACAAGCTGCAGCGATACTGCTCTAATTGACGACGCAGCTTAGCATTGATCCATACCGTACATGTCTTGGCACCCTTGGTTTGACATTTGGACAGCACAAACTTCTTACGCATTAAATCCTCTTCATCGTGAACGTTGCCAACAGTCAGCGCAGCGATTCCCTTGGCGCAGAGTTGATCGGCCCCCTCCTTGACTGAACTATGTTGAATGTTAGTGCATAATCGTCCTTTGGCACATCGTAATGATGGATTATGGAGCCGGTGGGCGATAGTCCAAAGCACTATACAGTCTATTGATGTTGAAGTATTTACTCCATTACTCGATTATGATTTTCGCTTCTTTCAAAGTGTAAAAACTTCTCCGTTTAAAATCTCACCCCGCAGTCTTTGCCCCAAAAGCATCAAAATTCCCATGTATAAGCATATGATGCTGCTTGTGCGGGAAAACCGAAGTAGACCTCCCTGACACACTCATGAATTTTGGATTTTTATAATGGAAATGGTCAGAAACATGATCTGATACGTTAGCAGCACCCACGGTGTAGTCAGTGGACTAAAGAATAACGCCCAGAGAGCGTTGCACCCCAGTCTCCACACGCGATACCAATGAATGAATGCATTAGACACCATGTTAACGCTCGTTGACGGGTGTTTGACGCCAGTAGGTAAAAAAACAAACAGCAAATACGCTGCCCGTTTGATTTATGATTGCAATGTCAAAACTACAGTTTGAGAATAATGGGTTTCAGCCTAAGCTTTTGATATTAGTTTTTGACAATACACATCGTGGGGTGATCCTCCTTAAAATTAGTGGTGTTCAAAAGTTGAATTTTCTCTGTAAGATATCTGAGGAGATTTGCGTTAAAGAATAGACGATTTAGCGCTGCACAGATTATGGCAGTGTTGAAGCAGACTGAAGGTAATATGCCCGTTTCTGATTTGTGCTGCGAGTATGGCATGAGCAGCGCCGGCTTCTACAAGTAGCGCGCAAAGTTTGGCGGTATAGATGCATCTTTGATCACTTAGATGAGGGACATGGCCGAACAGAACCTTTGGCTTAAGAAGATGTATGCAGAGATGAGCGAAAGAAGCGATCGCCGATTGGTTGGGACAGCTGACCGCCAACAAGCGCAGTTGGGGCTTCAAGTTGTGCTTTTTGTATCTGCGCAACGTGCAGGGCTACGGCTGGAACCACAAGCGCGTTTACCAGACCTATTATTAACTGGCGCTAAACTTACGGATCAAGCCAAAGAAGCGCCTGAAACGTGACAGACCTGAGCCGTTGGTAGTGCCTGAGCTACCAAACGATACATGGTCCATGAACTTCATGGCGGATCAGCTTGCAGACGGCAGGCCGGTCCAAACGCTGAACGTGCTTGATAGCTTCATGCGGGAAGGCTCGTGTACCGAGGTGAACTTATCGCTGCCTACGGCGTCGTGCGCAGCTTGAACCAGATCATTGGATGGCGCGGCTATCCACAAGCAATTCGCGTCGATAATGGTCCCAAATATTTGAGTGGAAAGCTGATGGAGTGGGCTTACAATAACGAGCGACTCAAAATGGGCATCGGCGGTATCACGCCCCCTATGAAACTGAAAACTGCCGCATGAATTCTACGGCTGAGCCCCTTTAAATGGAGGGATTACGGCCCAATATGGCAAGCCAGAGATAATGAATACAGACAAAGGCAGCCAATAAATAGGCGCTGGTTGAATCACGATTTTGACCAAAGCTGACATCAAATTATCAATGGACGGTCTGGAACGTACTTCGACAGTATCTAAATCAAACGATTGTGGCGGTCGCTGAAGTAGGGGGCCGTCCACCTGCATAAACTTATCGACGGGTTCCAAGCAAAACGGATCATTGATAACTGGATTGAGTTCTACAAATCATAGCGCCCTCACACGGCCCTTGATAAGCGCATTCCAGACACCGCATACTTTTGCCACCCAAAGATATGCAAGGCGGCTTGAACAAACACCAATGCATCTTGGGCAAGCCGCAAAACTGTCCAAATAAGTCGGACCACCTCACTTATCGCGCATTTGTGCTCATTAGTCTTCCAGTCCTCTAACAGAGACAAACTGTAACCAACCTGTGTACAAATCAAAAACCCTTTGTTTGCGAACCTCTTTCAAGTTACTGACCTCTAAGAGGGTAGTACTTTTCTGATCAAATACTGTTTGTCCGAGGGCCTTCCGTATAGCTAATTCTTCCAAAATCCTATTACGCTCCACAATTTCCGTATCAACTGCTTCTAGGTTAGCGGTGATCAAGGTCTCAACTTTTTTTTGTTCTCGGTATAGTTTATCCAGACGGAAAGCCGCTAGACGTAAGTCTCGCTTCGACTGGTCTAGTTTTTCTAATGTTCCTCTAACGACAGCTCCCCTAACCTTTGGGGCAATCAATGTAAGATTGAGGTTTATTCCAAAAGTGGGATCGCTCGTCGAATTTGTGAGGTCTTTAGATACAAAAAGATTTGATGACAATGTCTTGCCTACTTGGTCAACTCTCTTCTGGACATTGTAATATGCTATATTATCTTGCGCTAGCAGGATCTCATAGGACAACTTGAGGCATGAGAGTGGCTCAATTGCTGGAGCCCACGAAAAATCAAGGTCCTCAAGTACTGTGGTGTTTACGTTTTCGAATTCAAAAATTAAAATTTCTTTTCGGGATTCAACCGCTAGAATTTTATTTTTAAGTGAAATTATCTCTAATTTTGCTCTTGATACTTCTGCTACCACAGAGAGCCCTTGCCGTTGCTTCTCTGTTAGGTAAGTTTGCCTCTGAACTAAGATTTCCAAGCGCTCTGCGTACAACTTAGATAGTTCGTTAGAATACACCCATGATAAAGTTTTTTTTAAGTATTCGATATGCTCTTCAAGATTAATATTTTTTAACCGCTTTTCATAGTTTTTATCTAGTAAAAATGATTTTTTACGATTTAACAATTGTAAGGGGAAATTAACATCATATGTCAGCCTAGCTTCAGCGGTCTCGTTAAATTTCTCGTCAACTTTTGAACCTGATAAAATTACATTGAGTTCTATAGGTAGGGTGCTTCGTTCGCGCCGTTCGTTAACTCTTTTCTGCATTACAGCATCTTTTTGTAAGCTATACTCTAAAGAGTAGTCACTGAACTCTTCACGGACTTCATTCAATAACGCCAAGTCAGCAAATCGCTCCACTTCACATGATGACCACACCGGCTGCCCCATCATAAAAAAACTAAAACAGGCAAACACAATGTATTTATTCACCATAAAATAAGTCCATTAGATCGTCCACTATTAGGTCATCCCAAGATTGCATTGCCAACACATCGTCGAGTGTTTCTTCATTTTTCTGTGTAAACTCTTGGTTATCCTTACTTGTAGCTATCTGATCAGCCTGTTTAGTGAAGGCTAGCTCCAAGTTGTCGCTACTATTTGTAACAAAATTTTCTGACCGTAACTGCCACTCTTCAATTATGGGTTCTCTTAAATAATCTTGCGCAACTTCAGTCATTTTTGCATCGATTAAAACATCGTCATCAAATAGCGTGTCTAATTCACTTATTTCATCCGATTGTGACTCTTCTTCAAACACTAAAGGCTCTAGGGCCTCGGTATAAACATTTGGAACAACATTCATCTTAGCAGTAGTCTCTGCTTCGTCCATAATCTTGCCACCGGAGGGACGACTTTCAAGAGGCCCGTTTACAGTGTCAGGATTATCATCATTAGTAGAAACTATTGGAGATGTGGACTGTTTCGAAAGTGTATCTGTGGGTAGTGTTTGCGTTATTTGTCCAGTCATTACGTCGTTAAGATATAAACTTCCACTGTCTGAGGTATTGTAGTTAATTTTTGCTTTATTGGTCGATATTGACCGAGACCCATCACTATTTAATGTTTCCTCAATGTCTGAAAAATTTGGTTGAATGCTGGATAACGCGGTAAATCCATCATAAACGTTTATTTCTAATTCAATATCCTTAGAAGGATCATAGTAGACATCACTTTTGCCACCACTTTGATTGATCGTCAGCGATGATGTATCAGCAAATATTAAATTAGTGCCACTAGTCACTGTCACAGTTGTGTTCGCATCTTTTACAACGGCGACAACGTTCTGGCCTGATGCCAGCACTGCGTTGCCGCTTAGTACGACCCAATTCGTTTCATCCACATCTGGCCAGAACTGAGTGGATTGTGTCCAGGATAAAGAATCTCGTATTGCGTTGTAATCATCTACGCCAGTCATCTTGACCGGATTTGGCAAGAAAACATCGTCCATTGACAACAAAGATTCTTCCGTCGAAACGGTTAAAGAGGAGGTCCCATCTTCCAAAACGGCTTCATCAGAATTTACAACGGTCAAATCTGCCCGTAATTCTTCGGGTTCATCAGGCATCAAGCGCTCATAGTTTCAGATCTTAACACTTTTATGTGACCATTTCAGGTTCAGGCATTGTCTCGTCTTCATAAACAAACACACGCTCAAAGACCTCTGCAGAAACACTATCCTCAGTATTTGCTAACTGTACATCTTCAAGTGTCGTCGCTGAAACTTCACCAGTGCTGATGAAGTCCCTCCCACCATTGCCGTCGATACTATCATAGCCCTGGCCACCGATTAATACATCATCCGAGGGACCCGTAAGCAGTGCCAGATCTTCTTCAACCTGTGCCAAATCTCTCTCTGATTGGCCATCAACACTATATTCTTCAAGGCGTTGAATTGCAAAGTCATCAACATCAAGTAGGATGTCGTCACCAATACCACCAATTAGTACATCGTCCCCAGCACTTCCTATCAGAGTATCATCACCGGCATTACCTATGATAATATCATCACCAAATCCACCGATGATCACCTCACCTTGGTCGGTACCGATGATGATGTCTCCAACGATTTCAACGCCATTTGTCGCCTTATCCTCTTCAGCGTCGACACCCGTGATGTAGGTTTTATTGTCCAGGCCGTTATCAAAGTAGACACCCTGCTCATCCGATCCATAGGTCAACTTATCGCCGCCAAGTTCGCCAATCTTTGTCTCATTGAGATCGATAATCCGAGTTATACTTGTTATACTGCCAGCTTCAGTGCCAATCCACTCAATGCGATCATATGCACTGAGCTGGAACATAGTTTCAGGAACAGGGTTGCCCTCTGGATCAGTGTCTCCGCCTTCAATTATAACCTCAAAATCTTGCTGCTCAATATTCGTCTCGACGGATTTATAAGTTAAGTTTGTTTTGTGGAGCCCGTCTACCAACCACGAACCATCTGGCTGCTCTACTGCCGTTTCTACTATCGGATCAGTTTCAGAAAAGTAAGGGTCAGCATCAATTTCAGTTCCCTGTAGCTTAATAATTTTTTCGCGTCGACCAACACCTGACGTCGTGTTTTCCGTTAAAGTGAAAAAGTCGGGCTTTTCTTGGAATATTGTTCTAGCTGGTGTTATAATCTTAAATTCCGTACGATCTTCACTAAGTTGTATTATCGGATTATCCTTGTGATAATCTAGAGCAATTCGAAGTTTTCCTTTCGAGCCAATTTCTACACCTGTTTCCATGTCTCGAAACTTGAGGGTTTCGATGTCGTGCATTTCCACTACTGTATCATTTTTCAAGTCAAAAGACGCTGTCAGAGCACCTTCGTTGAAAAGGTTATTAGGCTCTGCGTGCATGTCAAACAGTTCATCTGGTTCTCCGCTCGCATTATGCTCAGCTATCCACTTGTCAAGACCCACTTGGTAGACTTTAACGTCAGCTCTATTGTGATCAAGGACCACGGTGTCCGCTTCGTTTACGCGTTCGCCAGCAGAATTTTTATTAACAGACGACTTAAGGTGGCCGTCACCCTCTCCACTATTTCGGACATTGTCACCAAATATCACAGTTGCTTGCGCGTCGCTTGTCACATGGATCGTATCTGCGCCCGACCCAGCTATGATTTCGTTTGATCCACCGCGGGCAATGATTACATCGTCGCCACCGTTAGCAATTATAAGATCTTTTACGTTGCCATCACCCTGCTGACCCTTAACGCTAGAATTGGTGCGTGTATTCACACCATAAATGACGTCGTCGCCGTCACCGCCCACGGTTAACACTTCCGGTGATCCAGCGTGTCCAACAGAATAAACACTCCCCATTCCAGTTGGGTTACTAGCAATATTTAAACTGTAAAGGTCGTGTTCAGCTACGCTAATTGATCCGTCTGATGCCTGTTTGTCTGACGCAGCTGCCTTCGCAACCATTGCTTCAAAGTCTGCTTTATCCACAAACATGCTTTCGCGGCTCACGTCACTTGTTGTTTGAGTACTACGTTCTCCAGACGCCCAAGCAACTTCATTATCTTTAAACTCGCTCTCATTGAGCACTGCCACTGTATATTCTCCGGACAGTGAATTTTTATGGGCTGTTATTTCTACCATCTCATCATATTTCAGGTTCATCGAAGTGAATGTAATGCCTGTCGACGTCGCTATTTCGCTACCATCATCTCCAATCGCAATGTCATAATTTTCCTTCATGCCCAGCAAGTTTGCATCGTCCGCACTGCCGAAAAAAGTATTATTCGCGTTAGCAGCATCAGCGATAAGCAGTGATCCCGTGGTGGATGACGGATCAACTATTCCCCCAGTATTAATACTGAGTGATGTTGTTTCCGATGTAGCCTTATCGTAGATATTGAACGTCTCGATTGTATCTGTTCCACGCCCATAATCATCAACAGTTATCATTGAGCCGTCGCTGGTCTCCATCGTCAGCTTCGCGTCTTCTACAAACACATTCGTAAAGGTTTCAGCCCAATCAAACGCTGTTGCACTATCGACCTCAAGCGTTATGCTATCCCCCTCACCTGAATTATCGACTATATTCATAGAGTTGTAAGGTTCTAAGTTATCTGACAAACCCATGCGGTAGTCATCAGAGCCTTCGCCACCGAATAAGTAGTCTTCACCAGGCCCGCCGTGCAAGGCATCGTCTCCTGAACCACCGTAAAGTCGGTCTTCGCCGGCTCCACCATAGATTACATCGTCACCCGCACCGCCATAGATGCGCTCATTACGGTCGTCACGACCAGTGATCGTGTCATTACCGCCCATAGCAAAATAAGTTATTGCGTTCGCTTCACTTGAAAGCAGCGTATCAAGCTGAAAGTCTATTTCTTCGTTGCTATCCGTGCCAAACTTTACCACGGACAAGTTTATGTTATAGCCGTGGACATCATTGACATCATTTTCAATTTGGCTCTTGTTTTCACCATTAAATATTAGCACGTCGGGGAGTGGTGAATAGGGATTAGTAGACCAGTAATCTTTTGTTTCGATATCTTTCCCAGTTTCGCGTAGGTTGATAACGTCAATCGCACCTGAATTCACACTGATCGAACCATCATAATCCACTAAAAGTGCGTCTTCTAATACAATTTGATCGTCCCCATCAGTATGGAGAACTGCATCATAAACTATCTTAGTTGTGGCTTCATAACTGTTAAATTCGATTACTTCTCGCTCACGTATTTCGATATCGTCGATATCAATCTTCCAGGTTTCAATCGCATCGATACCAGTGTCATTACTATCAAGCTCGATGTTAATCTCGCCATTCATAGATGGGCCTATGCTTATGACGTCATTACCCGAACCGGTGTTGATACGCAGTGGCTTGTCAACGGCATCGCCATGATATCCCCACACGTCGATATAGTCGTCGCCAGCTTGGGAATACACAATTCTAGTTTTATCCCCCGCAGCAATGTTATCCGTGGTACCGCCACCGATTGCCACCTCGGCATTCTCGATAGATTCTGCTAGATTACCTTGTTGCAGAGCCAGACCAGTGAAAGTTCCGGTGGCCTCGTTAAACTGACTCTTCTCATAAACTTCAAATTTCTCAAAGTTCCAGAAGGAGGTATCTAAATTAACGACTAAATTATTGAAATCTATATTTAAATCACTGCCGTGTAGCCAATTACTGTTATCTACCAACGTGAAAGTGGTGTCTTGACCACCTTCGTCGATCTGGTGTTTATTTTCAAAATCAAATGTTTGATTAGCGTCAATGATAAACTGTATCGTGTCATTGCCACTGCCACCACTCGCCATTTCTTTGAAGTCGGCTCCAGTGAAACCTTCAGTGTACTCGCTAAGGTCAACTATAATTTTATCGTTACCGCCGTCACCTCTGAGAAAATCTTGGCCTGTACCACCAATTATAATATCGTTACCATTCTGTCCCCGGACAAAGTCATCTCCGCTACCACCGCTGATGAAATCATCGCCATCTTTTCCATCAAACTGATTGTCATAGTGATCGCCAACCATCTGATCGTCATAACTCGTTCCACCAAAATGGCTGGTGTTGAAGATATAATCTGTATCGCCGTAAGGGTCAGTGATTTTGTAACCAAAGTACTCGCTTAAGTCGTCCCCAGAATTCTGCGCAGCAGTTAAGTAGTTTTCAGCAGCCGCACGTTGTTCCGCCGAACCATCATTTATTACGGAACTTACAAATGTTTCTATAACTCCAGAGTCTAAGAAAGCTTCCCGGCCGACCACCGAGAGGTCCAAATTCAGACCATTTCGGGGATCCGCAACGTTATAGTCTTCGTCACCGTAAACCCACTGTGCATCGTTGTAATTTACGACAGAATACATCTGGTCGCCCGTACCACCGATAAGCAAGTCGCTACCCGCACTCAGCTGAATGTCGGCGTATTTAGTACCCCATTGCCACTCTGGACGGAGCATGTTTGCAGAAAACACAACGTCATCATAAATCGTTGCAGTAATACCATTGAAATTTTGTACACTGTCCGTGTAGCCGTAGGCATCAATAACCTCGCCACTCTGCAGAGTGCCTGAATTTTTGATTGTTAAATCCGTATCCCAACGTGAGACTGCAGATACATCATAGTCACTCAGGTTTGCCCGAATACCACGCGCCACTAGTGCAGGCTGATCGTCCCAAGATCGTGCATCTTTACTTTTGTCCCAAAGATACTCGACGCTACCACCACCGAGACCGCCATCTAAGAAGTCGTTACCGCCATCACCACGAATGTTATTCCACATTTCATCGCCAATGATGATATCGTCATGATAACGTGAGCCCCTAATATTTTTGAAGGTTTCCCCAAATTCGTTCAACCCAAAAGTATCTAAATCACCAAATGTATCTTTAGCTGTTTTACCTGCTAATATGCCGCCGCTTTTTGTACCATTAGCATCAAATTGAGCGTAAGATAAATCTTGGTCACTGAGGTTTACGACCACACCAGATGATTCATAGAAATCTTGGTCCCAGTGTTCATCACTGTATCGTACCGCACTGTGTCCTAATTGGCCATTCCCAATGAACGTATCATCTCCGGCCATTCCCGTCACATCACTACGACCTGACAACTCCGCTCTAAAAATATCATCACCATCTGTGAGGGCATAACTTGAAAAGTTAGACACGGTATCCACATCGCTGTTTGCGTGCAAAACTTGACCAGTCTGGGCGTCTGCATTGACTGGACCAAGGGCATTTTTAAAACTCAAAGATGACCACGCGTCTCCAGCAACGTAGGTGTCGCTGCCAAGGCCATCAACCACTTCTAGGCCATGAATCTCGATGTCTGTGTCTAAATTGACATAGTCATCCCCATCTCCTAAATCCAGCTGGCCCCACGTGTCAGCGATGCTGCGTTCACTATAACTATAGCGATCAATTATCATTGCTTGAGGGCTTGGTTCTAAGAAATCGTCCACATTGAAGCTATCCGCACCGTCTGAACCGAGAGCTCTCCAATCATCCTCAGACCAATAAACCCTGGCGCCATCAACTGTTTGGTCTTCTATACTCGAGTCTGAGGAGTAGAAGAACTGGTTTTCAAGGTCGACGCTAATATTGAACGAACGGAGCCAGTCACCATCCACTGCCGTCAGCCCCACCTGAATGTCTGAAACACTAATCAATGTGTCTGTGGATACGTTATTGGTGTTTAAATCCCCATCGTCGATGTAGCCTGTCGCTCGAACTGTCGTTTGAGCTTCCTCAATCATATATCTGTTTTCAATATCATTTTTAATAGCACTATTAAAATCAGCGACCGACGAAAAATCTGCACCCGAATTAACTTCCAAATCGTTGATTTTAGAACCAAAATCATGATGAAGTGTGTATTCAAGTAAACCGCCGTGATAATCGATAGATTTAGCGTTTGTTTCGAAATTAAATGTTTGCAATACCTTATCAGTATTACCACTCGCGTCATAAACTTCGACTTTATTTGAACCGTCTCTGTCGTCGTCTTCTACGATTCTTACACCAATGCTATCCTCTTGATTTTGGGTTTGAGACCGAACAGTGTAGGATGCTTCACCACCTGAGTACGCCAACGCCAAGTTGTCGCCTCCACCAAAATCTAGAGTGTCGTTGCCATCCCCGCCAAAAAAGCGTTCAAACCCATCACCACCAACAATTAAGTCATCCCCATCATCTCCTCGAATCTCAAATGAATTGATGCCTGCCGCCATGTCCATATTTGCTGCTGATTCGCCAACAAATAAAATGTCATCCTTGTTAGAGCCTCGAAGTGTATCAAATGACGAAAAGAGGTTAATCGAATCGGGCGCTTTTTCGGTATAAACCTGGGGCTGCCCCGCATTATCAGCTACCGTGTTATCTAGAGAAGGTGTATCTCCATTATCATCTGGAAAAAGTTCCTCTAAATCATCTGGAAAAGGTGCATTCCCAATATCATCTGGAAAAGGTGCATTCCCCTCAGCAATGTAGCTGTCAACAAAATCTCCCGAAATTGAAAACCCAAATTGGTTACTATCGAAACCATTTTCGCCTTGAAACCAAAGATTGCCGTCAAAAGCTTCTTCACCCACTAAGCTCGTAGCATTTCCAGTAGATAGGAACGTCGCATCTTGATGTCTAAGAACCTCCCTCCCGGCGTCAGATCCAATGAGAAAGTCTACGCCATTACCTGGGTCAAACTCTCCCCATTCTGCATTGGGGTCACCGAAGAATACGTCGTTGAAATCCGTGCCCTCATACCATGTTACATCGTCCAGAAAATAATACGAATATGCTTCGGGGATAAGGGAGCTATCAATTGAATTCGTACCAATAATATTGTTATTGTCGATTTGGAATGCGAACCCATCTATCTCAGATTGTTCACGTAATTCTGAGACTGTAAAAATATTATCCCGGGTAAGTAGGTTCGCTTCAGGCAATGAGCCAGCGGTCATAATATACGCGTCTTGTGCTGAATACGTAGCATTACTCACTATGACTTTATCGTCATGAAAAGTTGGGATTGCGTGATCTACTTGACCATATTCATCGAAACCATATCCAGATGTAAAAAAAACTGTTCCAGAAAAAGTAGAGCTAAAATCAACAGTTTTGTTGTTGCTTAAGGTTATCTCAGTCGGATCATTCGAATTGGAATTTGCACCGTCAAACATATCACCAAAGAAAAATTGGAGGTTGGGTGCTATGGTTTGAGCTTCAAAACCATTCCATCTATTGCCATCAAAATCTCCACCATAGAAAAAATCAGCTGAATAAGGCAGATCTGCAAGTTGGCCATCAAGTTGGATACCAGTATTAACTGTATCAAAACCATCCCCGCCATGGAAAATCTCGGATACTGCTTTAGTGTGAAAATCGTCACCATCATCAGTGCCGGTTATTGTTGTTGTGAAATCAGTGAAATCGCGCATAAAAGTATCCTACAGCTATAGTTAACGATCATCCATTCCTCCAAAAACAACATTTAACGAGGTAGATTCTTTATTCATATCATTATTTATGGCATTTTGCAAATCTTGACGTGCTGAGTGATAATTTGCATTGTCTCATTCTGAAATACATTGCAGCCCGCACCTGTCGTGTAATGTGGAACACTTCTGTATTCAAAAACTCCCGCCTCAATAGTTTGATGCAGCATTCATAGTGCCCGATTTTCTTAGAGCTCTCAGGATAGATCTGTATTGGTTGGATCTCGACCTTTTCGAGCCAATCCCGCAGATACCCAACTATGAACCCCCAGCCGTTGTCAAACCGTATGAACTCAGGCTTTAGGTGCTTCATAGTTGTCCTTTGTAACGCATTTAGAACATCGTATGCGGCATTATATGGCGTCACGCTAGGCGGTGCGTCTTATGGTAACAAGTCATTGAGTGCCAACAGCATTTTATAGCTGCGGCCATTTCTAAGCTTGCCATGAACAAAGTCTATTGCTTCGATGTGCTTCTCGTTCGTGGGGCATAATTTAATAATATAGTTGTTTTTGTCATGAAGACACAGCTTTATTCCCCAAAGCTGCTCTGAAGCGTATCAAGAACCGGTTCTAAGAAAAATTCAATTACACTTTGCTTGCCAGTTAACAACGATACTGTTCCATCAACACCTGGGACAGAATACCGTTCTGGGACGTCCAAAGGCTCTACAACACCTTCAAAAAACCGTTCGCCATTTTCAAGTGTAGTTGTATCTCCGTTCAGTTGAATAAGTCGTCCAGTGGCCTTTGCCGAAGTTCTGTTGTCTACGTTGTCCAGAGCGATTTTCACTGGCTGCCCTATTTTTACACTCGAGATGTGTTCCACTGGTACTTTGATATATAGCATGAGTGGAACGCCATCTGGTACAATAGTAGCAACGCTTTCCCCAGTGCTAACATATAGCCCGAGATTATTTTTAATGAATTTGGACAAGCGGCCATTAACTGGAGAGTTGAGGTCACTCTTTTCAATTTTCTTGATAGTAGTATCAGCCTTTTCCTGCAATTCAGACAATTCAACGCTGGCTTCATAAAGACCACGCTGAGCTTTGTTTTTAAAGTTGGCATGCAAACTGTCTAAGCGCTTGTTGAAAGTTTGTATTTTCAACATTTCTTCTTCAGTTGAGCGCTCCAATGAGCGCACTTGTTCCTCGAAGCTCTCTAACTTTACCGATACTTCTAATAGTGATAATTCCCCTTCGAAGCCCTTTTCATATAGGCGATTTATCAGCGCTTTTTGCTTTTCAAGTAGAGTTCTTTGACCCATCGCAGACTGGATTGTTTCATTAATGTTAACGATCCTTGCCGTGCTGACTTGAATTTCCTTTTCTATAATTTCTACTTCCAAAATGAAGGCTTCACGTGCTGCATCAAAATTGTTTTGTTCCATCGTCCACTGGATTATGTGATCTTTCATAATTGTTGGAAACTGAACCTCGCTATTCACTAAAGATTGAAATCTCTGATATTTTAATTTTCCTAATATTATTTGTTTTTGCAGCGAAGCAAAATTTAATTGATCTAAATCAGTATCAAGTCGTATGATTGTTTGGCCTATGGAAACTCGCTCTCCTAACCCGACATCAATTCCAATTATTTTTCCGTCACGACCACTTTCTACGTCAAACGATTTCCCGAAGGGCTGCAACACGCCCCTCACGGTTACAGACTTATCGATTTCAAAGAAGAACGCCCATGCAAAAAGACAAAGCCAAGTTACAAGCGAAAGCCAAAACAGTCGGACGTAGTTACGAGAATTTAGATAGTATTTCATCACGTGGTCCATCCATCACTACTTTGCCATTTTCAATCACAATTATCCTGTCCACTAACGACAAAATTGGCCGACGATGAGTGACTACAAAAAAGCTGCGCCCTTGTGTGAATTGCTGCATACGACGAACAAACATATGTTCGTGACGTGGATCCATCGCACTTGTTGGCTCATCTAAAACAATAATTTTGGGATCACTCAATAGTGTGCGAGTGAGTGCCAAAATTTGCTTTTGGCCACCCGATAATTCGCGTCCACCTTCCGACAGGGAATAAGAGAGACCATTAGGGAATCCTTTTAGAATTTTATCAAAACCAGATAGCTCTAGGGCTTTTTCAATCTCAGTATCAGTTGCGTCCTGCTTTGAGAGAGTTATATTTTCACGTATTGTTCCAGAGAATATCGATGGCTGTTGCCCTAGGTACGCTACTGATTCTCGCAGAATACTTTGATCTATTGCCGTAGTATCGTATGGTCCGAAGGTTATACTCCCCTGAGTAGGCGTAAGAATTCCTGCTAGTAGTTTGACAAAAGTAGACTTTCCAGATCCGACACTTCCTAGGATACCCACTTTTTGGTCAGCTAAAAAATTAAGTTTTGGAACCGTTAAAATACTCCTTTGAATGTCCCCAATAGTGAATTCAACATCACGGAATTGAACTTGTTTAGATACTTCTTTAATCTTGATATTTTCACGTCGGAGTTCTTCATTAGAAGTAATATTGAATACGTTATTTAGCCGTTTTATAGCCGTTTTTGCGACAGAGTAGCGTATAAGGAATTGCATGGCAGCTTGTATTGGCTGTTGCGCACGACCGTGTAGTAGAACGGCCGCAATTAATGCTCCTGACGATATCTGCCCCTGAAAGACCAGGTACGCACCATAAGCTAATATCATAATCTGAGCAGAGCTCGTGACTAAGCCTGTTAAAGTTGTAGCATCTGATAAATAACGGTTTAATTTGTCTGCCTGGGTTGCGTTTGTTTTTTGAACGCGACGCCACTTTCCAACAAAATGCTCATAAGTCCCGAGAGATTTAATTCCCTCTATATTGTTGAGAGTTTCAATGAAAGCAGCACTCTTTTCAATCAGCGCATCTTTTGCATCTGATGATGCACGCTGGACAAGCTTAAAAAACGATAGATTTATAAGCAGAGCTATAGCAGCTGATAGCAACGTAACGAATGCCAACTGTGAAGCAACATAGTAAATCACGAACACGTAGACAAAAATAAATGGTAAGCCAACAACGACATTAATTGTTGTATTGCCAAATAGTTGCACGACAGTATCAACATCGCGCAGCAAGAGGGAAGAGCTTGCCGGAAGCTTTGGCACTGACTGCAAATCCCATCCAATTATCTTAGAGTAAAGGCGATCACTTAAACCAAGCTCAAGTTGTCTATTTTGTTTCTCTTGTATGCGATTTTTCAATATTTTGAATAAGAAGTCCGAACCGATTAAAATAAGTACGCCGATCGTAATGGACTTTAATGTATCAAATGCATTATTTGGAATAATTTTGTTGTAAACAACCATGGCAAACAGTGCGATGAAGATTTGCAGAATATAAGATAGCGATGATGCAAAAATTACCGCAATAATATCACTCTTAGCATCTGCAAATGCATTAGAAACCCACCTCGTTTCGCCCGTTTTGCCAATCAATTTTTAACGCCCTCTAAACGTACGTTCTCACATTGACTTAAAGTCAAAATAGACCGCGTACAAATCATAAATATTATTTGCGGAGGCGGACAAACTTCTGTGGGTTGTAATTTACACAGATTGTGTACCTGATTTAGTTCTCAAGACAGCATGATTGTTTGATACTTTTGGTATCAAGCCGGCTATTGCAAAGCACCTCAAGCCTTGAAAATACCGCTGCTGCCTTAATCTCTCATTCCCCTCAGGACATCAGCAGCCACCACTTAAATTCCGCAAGACAAGAACCTGGATAATCCCGCTGAGGCGAAGAACTGGAGCAAGAACACAGTTTTTCCACTGAAGGGGTACAATAGTTCGCATCCCCGTTATTGCATAATCCTGCGTTCAATTTGAACATCGTAGGGGGCTTCTAACGTGCCAGATCATGTTGCAGGCTATTACGGTTAAAAAATCTAAAATTCATGTGCGTGTCAGGGAAACGCACTTCGGTTTCCCCGCCCACGCAGCATAAAGTGATCATACAAGGGGCTTTCGATCAACCCTTGTTGTGTTTATCCAACGACTCTTTTAATGCTGCAGAAAAGCCAGTTCTAGCCATATTCTGAACTGCCATCTGATTTCTAAGTGTCCCCATTTGCCGATCTATATCCTGTAAAGCAGCTAGTTGTGATTTCACCTCATTCGGCAGATCGTCACTCTCATATTCGTTTCCATCGATTGTAATTTTAGCCATCTTTAATGCGCTCCTTTGAGTTTCATTTAGTTAGTTAGTATCAAAATTATACCAACGTCTCACTGAAAAAACAGAGCCTTGGAGCAATATAGTCTGCCCATTCTCATTATTTTTTTGGGAGTTTGGAATACTTAGTCATCAGCAAAAAATGAGGCGTCTAAGCCACCTCTTTTAGATAGGATTTCGCTCTTAATAACGCTAATGTTTTCATTAAAAACATCTTGTAAAGTCGTCAGTTGCCGTTGCTTCAAAGCAATCTGTGCATCGACGAAGGCTAGATTCGCCTCCGCTTGAACCTTTTGCTTTTTCTGTTCAACTATAGGCCCTAATTCTTTGATGAGATTAGCAGCCTTCAAGAGTTCTTCACGTTTCTTTGACATTGATCTCTCCAAAAGAATAAAGCCCCACAAAAGCGGGGCTTTATATTATTTAATTATAACATCGTCCGTTTGTTTGCCTTAAGCAAATTAGGCAATGATTGCTTCAGCAGTTTCAAGTCCAGTGAAGCCAACTTCTGTAATCTGTACAAGGTCAGTAAACGTGACATCTGTCAAAGTCAGTGTTGTCAGTGCACCATTCGCCTCAAGCGAACCGTCAAAGGCGTTGTCTTCGACATGCAATACCGCGTCGCCAGTAGTTGCGTTCTGGTATACGAAAATTTCCGTTGCAGTTGCATCACCAAGAGCTGTAGTTGCGATTGCGTCATTTTCAACTTTTGTGATTGATACAAATGTGTAGTCACCACCGATAATGACTGAGTCAGTACCTGACTCGCCCAGGTATGCTGCTGCTGTACCAATCGTTTGGTTTACACCGCCTTCAGGTGAAAAGATAAATATATCATTTCCATCAGTTGCAGCACCACCGTCAACATCAATGCTGTCTGCGCCAAGTGACTCTGTAGAAACTAAATTAGACTGGATTAAGGAGAGCTCACCAGCGTTTTCACTGGTTGCAATGGTCTTCATGCTTTCAAGAACACCATTAAATGCGGCAATAAGAGCAGCATCAGATTGCTGGTCTTGTAATGCATCTACATAAGCTTGAATGGTAACCGCATCGGCGGTTGGATCAAATGTACCTGCCGCGGTAGTGTTGGTTACAACAGTAGCAGAAGCATCGATTGCTGCCTCGGCCACAAACAAGTGAGCAGTGATGTCATCCGCTGCAGCGGCGGCGTCAGTACCTGCTCCAGTAATTGCGCCTGTGCCTGCGTCACGAGTAATTACGATGTCTGTAAGGCTGGCTGAGCCCGCCGCACCGTCTTCAGCGATCAATGCCTGAATGTCCGCCAAAAGCACACCTTGCTGCGCTGCGGTCAGTGCAGCGTATTCGGTGGCATATACAGAATTATTAGCAATGACCGCTGCGTTTAACAGAGCAGCATAAGCAGCGTTTGCAGCTGCAATTTCGCCCGCCGTTGCAAGAGCACCAGTATCGGTGTTGATTGTGTCTGCTAGAAGGTTTGCAGCAACATGCGATGTTATTCCTGATATACCTCCTAGTGCTAGTGCTTCGGCTGCGCTTGTAGCCGCACCTGCCAACCCCTGAGTTGCCAACAATACGTCTTGAGCATCAGAAGTAGTCTCAAAAGACAGCGCACCCTCAAGTGTGGAAATTGTTGTTGCAAGAGCGGTCTTTTCTGCTGCGGTGACGGCAGTCAGCTCTGCAAGTGCCAAAGCGAACGTTTGGCCACCCAATATAGCGGTGAAATCGATAGCGGCGTTGCTTGCTTCGAGCGGAATAGTAGTTTCCATAGCAGCTGTGAGATTCGTAATTGCTGCGGTCATATCAGCAATCGCTAAAGCTTGTGTAGCAGGCGCTGTAGTACCAGACTCAGCCATTGCCATTACTGACGCTGCCGAAGCTGCAGTTATAGTTGCTGTTGCTACTGCCACATCACTAGCTACTGAAGATGTCAAGAATCCAGAAGCTGCGGTCTGTAGAGCCGAGAATACTGGTACTGGCGTTACAACCACTTCTTCGATCGCATCTAGGATGGCTTCCTCTGTCACCGCTGAGGTATCAGTGTCGCTCCCACACGCTGACAAAGATACTGCCATAAGTGTAAAACCCGCGCCTTTTGCAGCGTTTTTAGCATTCTTTGATTCCCAAGCTTTCACAAGCTTGCTGGTTGCGTTCAACTTAGCAGGACCTGTTTCAAAGGTCGCGAATTGTTGGATTGTCATTTTCATTCTCTCTATATTTTAATTACAGGGTGACTTTAACCACGCAGAACCTACCTAAACAATACACTAAATACTGTTTATAAAAACTACTATTATATGCCTTTTTTTTGTATATTCATTTAAGAATTAATGTAGTGTATTGAATACCTAAGGCCACTTGAGTGCCCTTCGGAGTACTTAGAAGCCCTAGTTTTTATGCGAAAATATCAAAATCTAGGGTTTTCAAACCCCAAAACCTAATATACCACAACTATTATGTACTAAATCTGATGATTGCGCTAACACCAAAGGAAGACAAACATGAATTATATAAAGTCAGCAATGCTAACTTCGTTGTTTGCGTTATCAGCTTGTGAAGCCCCTCAATATTCTGAAGAAACTCTCAAAGCGCAAATAGAAGAATTATCTGAAGTGTCTTCTAGTACCTCAAAACAAAAAAAAATCAAGATAGTGCTTTCTGGTGATTTCACATCAGACCTATCTCGTGCCACAAAATATTCGCCAGAGTATTTAGCTGCGAGAAGTAACGCTACAAGTTCATTTGCTCAGATCTCGATCGCTGCAGCTGATCTAAAGCCTCAAGTTTTGGCCAATGCTAATGCTGGCCAAACAATTAAAGATGGTTCCGGCTTAGCCTCATCTAAACAGACTGGAGCGAGTGCAAATTTATCTGTTAAAAAACTAATTTTTGATGGTGGCGCTAGTGCGGCCAGGATTGACGTAGCGCAAGCTGATGCTTTCATTGCTGAAATGAATACCGAAATAGTTGTTAACAATATAGCCAAGGATGCCGCTGTAGTATGGGTCAACTTGAACACGCTCAACAATAGAAATCAGTTGCTCCAGGCCCTTATAACTAAAACTAACGGGATGAACGCACAGATACAAACACTTGTTACAAGTGGGATGATAGATAAAAGCGCAAGCGCATCAGCTGAAATAGCTCTACGCGCACTGGTTTTGGAAGAAGTCAAATTAAATGTACAAATATCCGAAGCCTCAGCCAACTTTATAAAGTATTTCGGCACTTTACCCAAACATTTAAGCGCACCCACCTCGCTTTTGACCTCTTCCGATCTTCAGCAAATCCAAAAAGACTGGAGCAAATCGCCCATTATGCTTCAATCCGCAGCCAAAGTATTAGCGGCAAAACAGATGCTCATTGCAGCACAGGGCGGTCAAAAGCCGACGGTTAATTTTAAGACTGGAGTAATTTCTCCAATGGATCGTGGGGAGCGTACTGACTATGCAGTTGGTCTGGAATTGAACTGGATAATAGGTGATGGTGGCAGGCGGAAAGCTAACACTGCTGCTCAGGCCGCTAGCCTGAAGGCCGCGGAGCATGCGCTAGCCGCAGCAAAGCTGAATGGGAAGGAAGCACTAGACGCCATTCTAAGTAAGCGCGCAGCAATTATTACTTCGATTGAAATAATTGCCTCTCAAGAGATTTCAACACAGAATGAGCTTGAAATCATGTGGTCTCAACTGCCTACGGGTCAAACATCGGTTCGCCAATTAATTGAAGCTGAAGAAAAAGCATATCGCACTTCCGATGCTAAGATTCGTGTTGGCGCGGACCTTTTGACTTTGGAATTTGAAATGCTCGCACAATCAGGAATTTTGGCGACAAAGCTAGCGCTTGATGAAAACAAAAAAGATAAGGCCCTGAAATGACAGATTTGTCCGAACCACAACCATTGAACGGTAGCGCGACCGACAACGCGATCAGCAAAGAAGTCGCTATGTTCGAGGACAAACCATCAGAGGGGACGACTCGATCTTCAGAGAATAATCTGGTCCTGACAATCCAACGGTTTCTCAGAGACGCCGGAGAAACCTACAGCGAAGCCGCAATACGAGACCTACCCGCGAACGGCAGTGATGTATTTTCACCTGTAGAAATGGTCAGCGTCTTACGCGAAATAGGTTATGTTGCAAGCTTTGGCACGATTACAGCCAAGAAACTGTCACGAAGCCATTGCCCAATGTTAGGATTTTGGGAAGATGGCAGCGCATTTATAATTACAGACGTCAAGCCCGATGGCTCAGTTCTTTACGCAAGCACTGACAATAGTCTGAAAATCAAGAAGTTGTCTAAGGACAAGTTTAGATCAAAATTTTCTGGTCACATTATTCTGGCGCGGCGCGAGATACAGGCTGAAGCTAAGTCAAGCAAACGATGGTTTTATTCGGCATTTTCACAAGGAAAATGGCTTTATATACAGGTTATAATGGCTGCAACGATGTCCAACTTTTTGGGTGTATCAACATCAATTTTTGTAATGGTCGTATACGATCGGGTTGTTCCCAATGAAGCTATTGAATCTCTAATTGCATTATCCATCGGCGTCATGATTGCACTAGGCTTTGACTTTATCACCAAGTCGTTGCGGGCCAATTTTATTGACCGCGCAAGTAAGAGGGCGGACGCGCGTATGTCGCGTATGGTTTTCGACAAAATTTTAACACTTCGACTCGATACGGGCAATCAAAGCTCTGGTGCTGTAGCAAGTGTGGTTCGAGAATTTGATATGCTCCGCGAGTTCTTCACCTCTGCAACTCTGGTCGCGATTGTAGACTTGCCGTTCATCTTTTTCTTTATATATGTAGTTTACTTAATCGGTGGCGATATAGCGATCGTTCCACTTCTCGCAGTACCTTGTGTGCTAATCATTGGGCTTGCGATACAACCAATCCTGGCGCGCCTTGCATCGGGAGCGATGCAAACTGGTATGTCCAAGCAAGCCGTCCTTGTTGAAACACTGAACGGGTTAGATACGATTCAAGCTACAGGCGCAGGACGGTTAATGAAAAACCGCTTTGAAATTGCGACGACTGACCAATCCGAACTAGGTCTCAAAACTCGGATATTCTCGCAGTTTGCCATTAATTCCGCAGCGTCCATCCAACAAATCGCGCAGGTTGCAACGATCTTTTATGGAGTCTTTTTAATCCAGGCACAGTTACTGACTATGGGAGGACTAATCGCTGCTGTCATCTTGGGAGGCAGGGCATTAGGGCCACTTGGTCAAGTTGCATCCGCGCTATCGAGAGCCAACTCTGCACGTCAGGCTTTTCGTTCAATCGATAAGTTGATGAACCGGACAGACGGCGTAGAAATGTCTGAGCAGCGATTGAGTAGACCAACCCTAAAAGGTGATATTGAATTCGTTAATGTCTCTTACACCTTTCCAGGGGCAAAAAATCCACTGATCAAAGACCTTTCAATCAAGATACCCGCAGGACAGAAAGTAGCTGTGCTTGGCCGCATGGGATCGGGGAAATCTACATTCGCAAAGCTCTGCGCCGGCCTAATTCAACCGACCACAGGTGCGATACTTTTAGACGGCATTGATTTACGACAAATCGACAAATCAGATTTACAACGAAATCTAGGAATTATGCTTCAGGAAAATTGGTTATTTTCAGGCACAGTACGCGAAAACATTCAGCTGGGATATTATGAATATGATGACGCGCATCTTCTAAAAATCTGCCAACTTTCCGGAACTGATGACTTCATTAAGGGCAATCCAGCTGGCTATGATCTAAAAATCAAAGAGCGCGGTGTTGGCTTGTCAGGTGGGCAGCGCCAGTCCATAAACTTGAGCCGCGCACTTCTACATGACCCTAATATCTTGGTTCTCGACGAACCCACTAGCTCAATGGATTCCTCCACTGAGGCAGCGATCCTTGAACGCTTAACTGACTACCTCTCAACCAAGACTATGGTTGTGGTCACACATAGAAATACACTGTTGAGCCTTGTGACCCGCGTCCTCGTTATGGATCAGGGGAAAATCATCCTTGATAAACATCCCAGTGAGCTTAAAAAATAAGAGAATGTTATGCCAAAATCAAAATTTGAAAAGTTATCACGAGAAATGGAAGAGCGCGAGGGCTTTGGCAACTCACTTATAATTTTTGTCATTGCAGCTTTGATTGCAACAGGAGTTAGCTGGGCGTCTATTGCAGAGTTAGATAATGTCACGCGCGGAGATGGTAAAATTGTGTCAACCACCCAAAACCAAATGGTTCAATCTTCTGAGCCAGGAGTGATCCTATCGCGTTCAGTAGACGAAAACTCTCTCGTAGCAGCAGGCGATATCCTTTACGAAATCAACCCAATCGAACTTCAGTCTGAACTGGATAAATTGCAGCAACGGGCCGCTACGCTCTTTGTTAGAGAACTTCGGTTGAGTGCTGAAAGCAATGGAATAAAATTTAATCCAGGCCCCGACATGATTGCACAATCGAAGGACACCGCTTCGACTGAGAAGGCCCTACATCTCGCAAAACGAAAAGAACTTGCGGGTGTTTTGTCCATTTTAGAATTACAAAAAACTCAGCGTGAACAAGATCTTATGGGTTCCCAGCAGGCATTGGAAACATCCAGAAACATGCTTGACCTTATCAACTCTGAGATCACAATCATTGATCCCCTTGTGCGTCAAAATATTATGCCCGAAACGCGGTTACTTGAATTGCGACGTGAAGAACAACGTATGTCCGGTGAAATACAAGCCGCCATAACACGTGTTTCAAAGGCCAAAACAGGCATCACAGAGGTGGAGAATGAAATATCCAACAGTCTGTCGAGTTACAAACGGATAGCACTTGAGGAATTAAATAAAATCGTCGCTGAATTAAGTGAAGTAAACACGTTGATCCCGGCGCTCCAGGAACGTGTAACAAGAACGCTTATCAAAGCACCTATTGATGGTATTGTTAATCGGATTAATTTCCAAACCGTTGGAGCTTATGTGCGCGCTGGAGATGTAATCCTAGAAATTGTACCCACCGGAGAAGCCTTGAAACTTGAAGTGAAAATTAATCCTAAAGACATTTCAAGCATACGTATGGATGACTTTGTGCGTATTCGCCTCAGCGCTTACGACTCATCTAAATACGGCGCAATCGATGGGTATGTTAGGAGCATTAGCCCCGACGCGATCACCGATACGTCAAATGGATCCAGCCAATCCTATTATATACTTGATGTGTCAATCGACAGCAGCATCACTCTGGACACAGGAGAAGCGGTTGTCCTACTTCCAGGGATGACAGCTACGGTCGATGTGGTATCTGGAAAGCGCACAGTTCTTAATTACCTCTGGCAGCCAGTTTCAAAAGTAAAAGAGCTGGCGCTCCGCGATTAATCGGCAAATTATAAGTAATAGTCGAAAAGAAATAAAGGTTCTTGGAATGACGATTAAAGATGAATTGCTCATTTTGCGAGCTGTTGACACCAAATCAATACTTTTCCCGTTTATGAAGACTATGAGCAAATGGGAATTATTACTTACAATAGCAGATTTGGATGGAAGCCCAGATTATGGTATCTGGAACTATATAGAAATGCTCAAAACAAAGACTGAAAATTCGATGACCCTATACGCTTTCCTAAAACTGAAAATCGAGGAGGGAAGCCTTGTTATAACCAAGAGTGAGAAAAAAAGCCGCAAGTCTCTAACTCTTAGTGAAGAGCTAGAAATGGAACTAACTAAATTCATGATAATGCGCAAGAAGCCCCAATTACCTGCGGTAACAAATATAACAATTTAAGAAATACTTAGCGTTGATAAATGTATTTATTTTTACAAATAATAGGGCTACGAAATAGAGATATAGTCTTTAAATGTTATAAGTTGTCTGGTACCCGAAAAAAGTCTTGAGCGAATTTAATTTTTAATTCAGATTTCAGCTATAAACGTTTGGAGATTTAACTGTGAATGCAAAAAAAAACAAATCAAGGACGGAAAATAATTCTGTGGAAACCATTACAATTGATGACATAGAATATAAATTGAACGAATTCTCTGACGCTGCAAAGGGTCAATTTTCAAATGTTCAATTCGTTGAACAACAAATTCGACAGTTACAAAATGAATGGGCTATTGCAGACACTGCTCGTCTTGGCTACCTAGCTGCGATCAAAGGCGAACTAAACAAAATCACCAAAAAATAGCTAAAATAATGTAAAATAAATTATCAACAACGTTGAATAATTATTTGATGAACATATCAGTGCGGCCAAGTCTCGCACTGAGACTTGGCCGCACTGATAAGGAAATTCAAGAAAAGACAAATCTTTATGCAGTTTTTCATCGCGCCAAGAACAGTTATATTCAAGGTTTACAAAATGAAATGATCGCTGAAAAATCTGGAATATACCACATCACTGTGATTAAATCACTCAAAAGGAATACACATGCCTAAAATCACTGTAGACGACATAGAATATAATACGGAAGATCTTACAGACAACGGTAAAGCCCAACTGGCAAGCCTGCAGTTTCTAGAAGTTCAGATGAAAAAACTGCAAAATGAGATTTCTGTTTATCAAACGGCTCGAAACGCATATGTTTCCGCACTCAAATCAGAACTAACAGTTTCATCTTAACCCCTGATACAATATTCTATTCGGTAGCACCACAGCGCAGTAATCCTGTCCAATTAACAAAACAACATTTTTTAATTTTATCAAAATGTGTTTCTCGGAAGTTGTTATGTTCAATGGTTAATAAATTCTTCAAAAAAACAGTCTTTTTAACGGCCATTCCATTTTTTATTTGGACAGGCTATTGGACCGTTTCTGCCTATGCAATTGAGCATGGCATTTCTCTGACTATAGAAGATCTAGTAACCTCAAAACCTGATGCACGATTTACGGTAGCCTCAGTTACTGGCTACCCTCAAGATTTCTCTGTTGGAGTTTCCGACATTTTGGTCGGAAATAAGGGCAGTTTTAAATGGGCAACCAAAGAGATAAATTTAGAGGCAAAAAGCTACCAACCGAACAAAATAAACCTTGATGTTTCAAAGCCTCACAGCATCTCTAGTCCTTTTGGGTCGTTTGAGGTGGATGCGAATGTTGCAAATTTAATTATTTTTTTTCAACCTAATTTTCAACTTTCCTTGGGCAATCTTGAAGGCCTTTTTAAAGACATTAGTGTGTCCTTCGACGGGCTACCAGATACAAGAATAGACACGGTCTCTGCACGAGTTGAGGCATCACAAAGTGATGAAACCAGTTACAACGTGAGTGCCGAAATTGAGGGTTTTGACCTTTCAGAAATTTTTGTCGATTTGGAAAGCGATTATCAATACATCCCAAATCTCTCATTTCTTGCTGAAGTCAGTCTAACCCGCCCATTGGATCGATTTTTAATTTATAAAGCCGCACCTAAGCTAAAAATGCTAACATTACGGTCAGCGCTGGTAACTTATGGCACAACATCAATCTCAATGAACGGAAAAATTACCGTTAATGGCACAGAAGGTCTGGATGGAAATATCTATCTTACAGTCCAAGGGTGGAAAAGCTTATTTAATTTGGCAAATGAAGTGGGCTTTATTGAGCCTAATCTTGAAAAATTCTTTTATAAAGCCTTGAGTAATATTGCAAAACAAGATGGCTCTGAAAACACGATAAATCTTACCCTAAATATCAAAAATAATACCGTTTCTTATGGTATACTGACCTTAGGTGTATTGCCTTAAAAACAATCTAGGCCCCACCAATATGGAGATGTTGAGCCCAATTCACCTTTTCAAAGCTTTTGAGTGAATCTGTCAATTCAGTAGTTTCAACTTTATCAGCCAGTGAACCAAGCCGTTCTGCTGCGCATTCAATCTACGCTGGTGATGAGCCTGCTCCACGCAGAATTAGCCTCGAGTTGCTCAAAGCCATCAAATAAGATGTATCTTCAGCAACATGAATGACAAAGTTACCTTACTTCCCCAGTGTGGTTTCTTCAGCAGGAGAGCTTGCCGTACATAAAGGTACTTTTCATTTGCACCAAAAGCTACTCCTCGTTTGTCAGCGAAATAACACAAATTTCTACACTTAATTCGATAAACTGTTCTGAGCTTAAATTAACAAAGGAGACGTTTTAGATTTTCTATTGTATATTACCCTTAAGGGCACATCTAAGGTCATTGCTTAGTCACAATAGTTGTCAGCGACAAACGCCCGCGGATGACTGAAGAACTGAAAGAGATCAGCCTAAAGGTCAGTTACGCTCATGTCGAACGTCTGATAAGCCACAACGCTGAATCAGTTTTCAAAACATGCAAACTCTCATTATAAATGAAGAAACCTCGAAGGGCAGGTCACTTGTTGTGGTGTTCATCGATCAATGCTTGCACAACTGAGGTTAATTACGTGTACTGCTATGCTCGCATAGGATTAACTGGGGTTGGGAGCGCATAAACAGAATGAAACGTACACTTTTTAAGTTCAGGTTGTCATTAATTCCAAAAAATTATGTTTAAGGACACCGTAATGAACTTCGATATTGAATACCTTGAAGCACTTCTTGATGACATAAATGAGCTGGATCCAAAAAAAAAGCTCCAATTTCTTACCAGTTGGCAGCTAAATATAGTGTGGGCCTTTCCCCTTCTCACAGCTTGCGGTGGTGGTGACACTGGTTCATCTGGCTCAAACAATAGTCTTGGCAGCCTCCCATCAGGTTACATTCCGCCAAGCTCGAATTATATCACACCAACCTCGTCTGACCCTCATGCAAACACGTTGTTCACGGCGGAAGTTTCACCCTATTGGGTCGCCGCATTGGGCAACAGCAATTACGATCAACTTGATACCTTTTATCAATCCTTTAATAATAAGGTGGAGTTTGCCTTCCCAGTGACCGCTCCCAAGTATCTTGAAGCCAATGACAAAGTAGGTTGGTCCAGTGCCTCATTTGCCGTCCAAGCAACTTATCGTAAAATCTTCTCTGACTTGGAGGCGGTCTTTAATGTTAGCTTTTCCGAGGTCACAGACACAAGCGCTTTCAATGTCATATCGATTTCCCAAAATACGCAGACCAACACCATTGGATATGCCTTTTTTCCAAACGAAACATATTTAATTGGCTCAGATGTCTTTATCTCGAATGTCTATGACAACCCTACATCCTCTGGCAGCAGGACCAATTTGGATTACGAGCTTCTGCTGCACGAGCTGAGCCACGCCCTTGGCTTCAAACATCCCTTCGAAGCAGATGGGACAGCAACGGAGCTCCTTTCCGCTACCGAAGACAATTCAAACTGGACGGCTGCAACCTATAACCAAGTGCCCTCCGCTTTTGACGGTGCCTACCGTAATCTTGATCTTATGACCTTTGCAGGTATGTTCGGGATTAACCCCCTCTATAACGCTGATGATACAACTTATGGTTTTTCAAATAGTACAAGCGTTTTTGTCATAGATGGAGATGGCCATGATATTATAAGCGCCGCCACTGAAAACACCGCAGCCTATATTGATCTGCGGTCTGGAATGCACAGCCATCTCGGGGCAAAATCAGTCTACATAACAGACGCACGACAGCTGACCATTTCAGCAGGATCAGAGATCGAGGTTGCAATCGGTGGATCAGGCAATGACTATCTCGTGGGTAATAAGCTTGATAACGAGTTGCGCGGCGGAGCGGGCAACGATAAGATTTATGCTGGCGAGGGCAAAGATACCGTGCAAGGCGGGGCCGGTGAAGATCAGATTGATCTTTCGGAATTTAGCACACAAACCGACACTCTGGTGTTCGAATCCATTCCTGCAAACAACGGCGCAGATAGAGTCTATTCTTTTGATCAAGGTGCCAGTGGCGACAATATCAACTTCTCGCCTCTGGCTAGCGCGAGCCTCCTAGCCGTCGTCAGCGCTGCCGCTGTTCCTGTCGCCAATGTCAGCGGCGCGATCGTTCGGCTGGTAATGGAAGGGCTTGACAATGTGTCTGCCCTATCGAGCGCCTTCTCTGTGGACGGCAGTTTCGCCAATCTTCAGATATCTTCTGGCTTGGAGGCTCTTGTGCTTACGGCCGCATCTCAGGATACAGGCCAAGATCAAACACTTTTTCATATTAGCAATAATGATTTGGAACTGTCAGTCCATCAGCTTGCAAATTTCGAAGGAAATTACCTCGATATCGACGCATGGCACGGTGATAATTTTATCTAAGCGTTGCGGCACTTTCTGCATGTCCATTGAGACGCACCCATTTGGTTAGCAACGCCTAACCAAGTAATTATATTTTTGAACGGAAAAGTGGCTAATTCAATCGTGTAAGTTCAACATTTCAGTTTTAAATGTAAGCTTTGTACAAAACAATTTTGTAGCTTTTAACGCGATCGTCAATACCAGGTTCGAGCTACTTTAGGTTCATAAATTAACTTTTCTACTTTTCATTGCACAGTGGTATCGATCACCCGCCAAACAGCACCGCTACGGTGCCATCCAACGCCCGCCACTAGTTTGACTCGCAGAGACTAGACTTGTAGCGGTTTGGGGGCTGCAACAGCGAGGCGTCTTGCCAGCTTGGGTACGAAAGTTGCGATCCTTGATTTTGATACCGCACGTGCGCAAGCCGTCGCTGAAGAAATTGGTGGCGTTGCTGTTCAGGCAGATGTTGGGGATGAGGCTGCGGTAGACGCTACAATGCAAAATGCATCAGAACAGTTAGGCGACTCAGCTCGGCTTGCAGCGTTGCTGTCTTTTCGCGGTCTGCCGCTTGCTTCTCGACATAGGCCTGCCACCGCCGCGACTGGAACCAGTTGTCGGAGAAGCAGACCTTGGAGCGGGTGAAACCTGCGCTGTCGGTCGCGTAGGCTTTGACGGCTTGCAGCAAATACTCCGGTGCGATCCCTTCCTTCATGGCCTCTTCGATCTGGGCAAGGCAGACTGCTTTGCCGCGAAGCCGGTCCGGTGGATACGCCGCCAGAATTTTCTCAGCTTCTTCATCTCCAGCCGCCTCACGCTTGCGCGTAGGTGGTTCTTTCACAGGTTCAATAGTAAGGTTCGTGTCCCGATTTGGGACTACCCCCGTCTCACTGGTGAGACTCTTCCCACGCGTTTTTGAGACGTTTCCCCCCGTCTCATTTTGAGACGAAACCCCATTAGGACCACTCCCCCAACCCTTAGCGCGAGAACTGGGACCAAGGGTGATGTCGAGGTGCAGTTCATACTGATTGGACCCGCGCCCACCATCGCCATCACCACGGGCATGGCGCGTAACGAGGCCAGATTTCTCCAAGGTCGTCATATGCCGGAATAGAGTGGCTCGGCCCATCTCGCATTCATCCGCCAACCGCTTGGCGCTTGGATTGCACTGGCCGGTTTCTTTGTTGTGGAAGTCTGCCAACTGGATCAGCACGATTTTGGCGGCGGGCTTCAAGCCTTTGACGTTCGCAGCCCATATCAACGCCATCCCACTCATGACGCCACCTGACATGCCAGAAATAAGCTGATTGCATGAAGCCTGCCACCCGATTCTGCGGCTCGGTGTTGTGGAACAAAACCAGATTTCCTTGTGTCAGATTTGTGCCAATAGGAAACATGCGTTCCTGCATCGTTCTGCAAAAGGCTACATTTACTCGCATAACAAGTACCTTTGTCTATTGCTGTTTTTACTGGGGGTCCGTATGACCGGCGGTGGGACACCCTTCCCCAACGAAGGGCAATTATCTGTAAGGATAGCATCAATGACTACTCAGCAACCGGCCACGCGACCGGCAAATCCGCGTTTTTCTTCTGGCCCATGCGCTAAACCCCCAACACATACTCTTCACGCACTAAACAGTGCACCACTTGGTCGCTCACACCGCGCTGCTGTTGGCAAAGCAAAGTTGCTTGCCGCGATCGAAGAGACACGTGAAATTCTTAGCATTCCTGCTGATTACAGAATCGGCATCGTTCCAGCCTCTGACACTGGCGCCTTTGAAATGGCAATGTGGTCTTTGTTGGGTGAACGCCCTGCACAAATGGTTGCATGGGAATCCTTCGGCGCGGGCTGGATCACTGATGTGGTCAAGCAGCTGAAAATTGAACATTCCGTTCACACCGCCGACTACGGTGAGATCGTGGACATGTCTGCCCTAAACTATGACAACGATGTTTGCTTTACTTGGAACGGCACGACTTCTGGCGTTCGTATGGCAAATGGCGATGCGATCCCTGCAGACCGTGACGGCCTAACATTGTGCGATGCAACATCTGCTGCCTTCGCGATGGATCTGCCATGGGACAAGTTGGACGTTACAACATTCTCTTGGCAAAAGGTTTTGGGCGGTGAAGCGGCCCACGGCATGCTGATCCTTTCCCCGCGTGCAGTTGCGCGTCTGGAAAGCTACACACCAGCATGGCCAATGCCAAAGATCTTCCGCCTAACAAAAGGTGGAAAATTGATCGACGGAATCTTTAAAGGTGAAACCATTAACACGCCTTCTATGTTGGCTGTTGAAGATTACCTCTTCGCCCTTGATTGGGCCCGCTCAGTTGGCGGCCTTCAGGGTATGATTGCACGTGCGGATGCAAACACTGCTGCCGTATCAGATTTCGTTGCAGCCAACAATTGGGTTGATTTCCTAGCGACTGATCCTGCGACACGTTCAAACACATCCGTTTGCGTGAAATTCACAGATGCCCGCATTACTGACGGTCCGAAGTTTGCAAAAGCGATTGCAAAACGTTTAGCTGACGAAAACGTGGCGCTCGACGTTGGCGCATATCGCGACGCGCCAGCTGGCTTGCGCATCTGGTGTGGTGGGACGGTAGAAACGTCTGACATCGCAGCGATGTTGCCATGGCTCGCTTGGGCTTTCGAATCCGAAATCGCGTCCGCTTAAAGCATTGGTTTGAAACACCAACGCAATACCGACGTTATATTAACATAAAAATACATTAGAATTGGAGCCCATCATGGCACCTAAAGTACTCATCTCTGACAAGCTTAGCGAAGCAGCAGTTCAAATTTTCCGTGACCGCGGCATCGATGTTGATTTCCAACCAGACCTTGGAAAAGACAAGAAGGCCTTGGCTGCCATCATCGGCAACTACGATGGTTTGGCCATCCGTTCCGCAACCCGCGTGACTGATGCGATTCTTGCAAAGGCAACAAACCTAAAGGTCATCGCACGCGCCGGTATTGGTACTGATAACATCGACAAAGAAGCCGCTTCCAAAAAGGGTGTGATCGTCATGAACACGCCTTTTGGCAACATGATCACAACAGCAGAACATGCCATTGCGATGATGTTTGCAGTGGCACGTCAGATCCCAGAAGCCAACGAATCTACACACGCTGGCAAGTGGGAAAAGTCACAGTTCATGGGCGTAGAACTGACTGGCAAGACACTAGGCGTCATTGGTGCGGGTAACATCGGTGGCATCGTTTGCGACCGCGCCCGTGGTTTGAAAATGAAGGTTGTGGCATACGATCCCTTCCTTGGCGAAGAAAAAGCCGAGAAGATGGGCGTAGAAAAAGTTGAGCTAGAAGAACTACTTAAGCGCGCTGACTTTATCACTTTGCATGTTCCGTTCACCAAGCAAACAGCCAACATTCTAAGCCGTGAAACCCTGGCTAAAACCAAAAAAGGTGTTCGCATCATCAACTGTGCCCGTGGTGGTTTGGTTGACGAAGAAGCCCTGGCGGAAGCGTTGAAATCTGGCCACGTTGCTGGTGCAGCCTTTGACGTGTTCGCAAACGAACCTGCCAAAGAGAACGCATTGTTCAACCTGCCAAACGTTGTTTGCACGCCTCACCTTGGCGCGGCAACAACTGAGGCCCAAGAAAACGTAGCGCTTCAAGTGGCGGAACAAATGTCAGATTACCTTCTGACAGGTGCCGTAACCAACGCGCTGAACATGCCATCTGTCACAGCCAAAGAAGCCAAAGTTATGGGCCCATGGCTTGAGCTGGCCAGCCACCTTGGTTCTTTCACAGGCCAGATGACAGACGAGCCAATCAAAGCCATCAACATTCTTTATGACGGTGCGGTTTCTGAAATGAACCTAGACGCGCTGAACTGCGGCGTTGTTGCGGGTATCATGAAAAAAGCCAACCCAGATGTGAACATGGTCAGCGCACCATTGATCGCAAAGGAGCGCGGCATCCAGATCAGCACAACCAACCAAGATAAGTCCGGCGCATTTGACGGATACATCAAAGTGACTGTTGTAACAGACAAGCGTGAGCGTTCTGTTGCGGGTACTGTGTTCAGCGATGGCAAGCCACGTTTCATTCAGATCAAAGGCATCAACGTTGACGCCGAAATCGGTGCAAACATGCTATACACCACGAACGAAGACGTTCCTGGCATCATTGGTTTGCTCGGCAACACTATGGGCGAAAACGGCGTTAACATCGCTAACTTTACCCTTGGGCGTAGCGAAGTTGGCGGCGAAGCGATTGCCCTTCTTTACGTCGATCATCCGGTGAAACAGGACGTTATCGATGCATTGGACGCGACGAAATTGTTCAAGCAAGTGAAGCCATTGGCTTTTGACGTAGCCTAAGGCGAAAAAATATTTAACAATGCAGACGCCGCTCCAATTATTGGGGCGGCGTTTTGCGTGAGGCAACTGAATAATGACATTGGAAACAAAAACATCTGGCTCGATCTACGCGATTGGGGACGTCCACGGGCAATTGGCAGAACTGCACCGCGTGTTAGATTTGATTGAAAAAGATGGCGGCAAAGATGCACAAATTGTGTTCTTGGGTGACTACACCGATCGTGGCCCAGACAGCCGCGGTGTGATTGACCTGCTGATCGAAGGTAAAAATGCGGACCGCAATTGGACCTTCATCAAAGGCAACCACGACCACATGTTTGAGTTGTTCATGCAAAGCCCACCACAGCACGATCCACAGATCATTACTGAATTGTATTGGCTTCACCCGCGTCTAGGCGGCGATACTACACTTGCGTCATACAATGTCATTTCGACAGGTCGTACCCGACTAATGGACACCCATGCCGAAGCTCTAGCCGCTGTTCCGCAAGCACACGTTGAGTTCCTAAAAGAGTTATCGTTGTCCTATACGCATGAAGATCTGTTTTTCTGTCACGCAGGTGTGCGTCCAGAAGTGCCGCTTGATCAACAAAGCTTGGAAGATCTGATTTGGATCCGTAAGGGCTTTCACGAATACACAGCTTCCCATCCAAAGATGATCGTTCACGGCCACACCATTGTCGAAAAAGCCACCCATTACGGAAACCACATCAATCTGGATACCGGTGCAGGTAAGTTCAATCCGTTAACGACAGCCGTGTTCGAAGGTAGCAAGGCATGGACTTTAACCGACACAGGTCGAAAAGAACTAACACCTGTTTAGAAAAAGCGATCGACCAGCGTTAAACCAAAGGCACCGATCCCAACGGAACAAACAGCCGTAAGGATAATCCAACGCCAAAACGTTGGGCGATTAGGAGTCTCGAGTTGACCCTGTTGAATCAACAGGCCTTCGACCAATGCCGGCAGGCGCGGGCCAAAGCGCGCCAGAACGCGCGCGGTTTTCCCAAGATCAGATAGAACAGCCTTCGGCCCAATGGACTTCGTGATATAATCGGTCACAATTGGGCTGGCGACTTCCCAGATGTTGATTTGCGGATTCAAACTACGGGCGACGCCTTCGACCACAACCATGGTGCGTTGCAGCAAAATCAATTCGGTCCGTGTTTCCATGCCAAAGCGTTCTGTTACCTCAAACAGATAGCTGAACAAACGACCCATAGACATCTGAGATGCATCCATCCCAAAAATGGGTTCGCCAACAGCGCGCAAAGCGCGTGCAAATTCATCTACATCTTTGTCAGCAGGAACATAGCCCGCTTCAAAATGGACCTGCGCGACCCGCTTGTAATCCTTGCAAATGAAGCCGTACAAAATCTCGGCGTAAACGCGACGTGTGTATTCATCGATGTGGCCCATGATCCCAAAATCATAGGCGATGATGTCACCGTTTGGAGCAACCTTTAGATTGCCTTGGTGCATGTCAGCATGGAAATAGCCGTCGCGTAGTGCATGGCTTAAAAACAATTGTAAAACTCGATCACCAAGCAAAGCGCGGTTGTGACCCGCCGCATCAATTGCATCGTTGTCGCCCATTGGAGCGCCGTCTGCCCAACCTAAAGTCATCACACGACGTGCTGAATATTCCCACTTGATCTTCGGAAGTTGAAAGCCTTCATCATTCACGGCGTTAGCCGCAAATTCAGAAGCTGCAGAACTTTCTAAGCGCAGATCAAGTTCACCCTGAACCACGCCATCAAAATGTTCGATCACTTCGATGGGCCTAAGGCGACGAGTACTTGGAGCGCAAATTTCCATAATCCGTGCAGCAAGATAAAACGCATCAACGTCTTTGCCAAATGCCCGTTCAATTCTGGGACGTAACACCTTAACCGCAACATCTTCACCCGTTGCGGCAACACGTGCCCGGTGGACCTGCGCGATAGAAGCCGCAGCGACGGGTTCGCTAAACTCTGAAAAAATATGATCAACAGGCTGGCCCAATTCCCGTTCGATCTCTGCCTTGGCTTCCTCGATTGAGAATGGCGGTAGTTTGTCTTGAAGCACACGCAGTTGAACCGCCAACTCAGCGCCAACTACATCAGGACGAGTCGAAAGAACTTGCCCCAATTTAATATATGCAGGACCCAGTGCTGTCAGCGCACGGGTCGCTGGTGGCATTTCAGGGTCACCTTTGTAGCCTAACCACATAAATGGCTTGCCCAGCGCCTTGGCCACAAACCGCAGAGAACGCGGCGCTTCAAACGCATCCAGCACAACATTCATCGCGCCTGTGCGTTCAAGTGTTGCGCCTGTACGGATCAGTCGCCAGATATTGTGTGGGCCGCGCATATTAGATTTTCCATCCTGAATGCAGTGCTGCAATTCCCATAGTCATATTTCGGTATTTCGCATTTGCAAAACCAGCGACGCACAACATTTCCAAAAATGTTTCCTGATCGGGGAAATTGCGGATTGATTCGACCAAATACTGATAGCTTTCACTATCGTTTGCGATCATTTTTCCCATCTTGGGGATCACATTGAAAGAATACAGATCATATGCTTTTTGCATTGCTGCATTCGGCAGTTGGCTGAATTCCAAAACCATCAAACGACCACCCGGACGCAGCACTCGATAAGCTTCGTTCAGCGCCTCCTGCGGGCGGGTCACGTTACGAATGCCAAAGCTGATTGTGTAAACATCAAAGCTGTTATCCTCGAACGGCAGCGCCAAAGCATCACCCACAACCCAATCAAGATTGTCTTGCATGCTTTCCGCTTCAGCCCGTTTTCGGCCTTCAATCAACATAGGTTCTGTCAGATCAAGAACTGTCGCATGACCGCTGCCAGCACGTTTTAGAAATTTGAACGACACATCACCGGTCCCGCCAGCAACATCCAATAGCTTTTGGCCACTGCGAGGGGCCAACCAATCCATCATCGCATTTTTCCAAATGCGGTGGATGCCCATGCTCATGACATCGTTCATAATGTCATAATTACTAGCAACAGAGTTGAACACGCCCTGTACCCGACCAGCTTTTTCGCCTTCAGGTACGGTTTCAAAGCCAAAATGGGTGGTATTTGCGCTATCTTGAGTCATAGGTCTTGTCGTCCTTACAATATGCTCTTGTTATAAGAGGCTGGGGGTCACGCACAATACACCCCTTTGTCACAGGTATCGTCCTGCGCCCGTTAATAAAAGTGAGTATCCAATGCCCGAACTTCCAGAGGTTGAGACGGTCCGTCGCGGTTTAACGCCAGCTATGGAGCAGCAGGTCATCGTCCAGGCAGATGTAAACCGCCCTGATTTACGCTGGCCTTTCCCTGACAACATGTCAGAGCGCCTGACTGGCAGAACCGTTTTGAGACTGCGCAGACGTTCGAAATACGTACTGGCAGACCTAAGCAGTGGTGAAACATTACTAATCCACTTGGGCATGTCCGGCCGTATGCTGATTTCTGGTGATCCATTGGGGCAATTTGTGCATGAACACCCAGCACCCGAAAAACACGATCATGTGGTTTTTCACATGGGCAACGGCGCACGCGTGACTTTTAACGATCCACGTCGCTTCGGCGCAATGGATTTATTGGACACAGCAACCGCAGAAAAACACAAATTGCTGGCAGCGCTGGGCCCTGAACCCCTCGGGAACGATTTTAACGAATCAGTCTTAATCACAGCCTTCGAAAACAAGAAATCGCCGGTTAAAACTGCATTGCTAGATCAGGGAATCGTCTGTGGCTTGGGCAACATTTACGTCTGTGAG
This sequence comes from Ascidiaceihabitans sp., assembly GCA_028388995.1. GTDB lineage: Bacteria > Pseudomonadota > Alphaproteobacteria > Rhodobacterales > Rhodobacteraceae > Ascidiaceihabitans. Next base: position 45,009 of record JAOEQC010000004.1, read on the forward strand.
GCACTTTTTCGCGCAGGCATCGCCCCAACACGACTTGCCAAAGACCTGACAAAAAAGCGGGTCAGATCACTGATTCCAATCATCCGAGATGTCTTATCTGAGGCGATTGAGGTGGGAGGATCTTCGCTTAAAGATTTCCGCCAAGCAGATGGAGAACTTGGATATTTTCAACATTCCTTTAACGTATATGGGCGCGAGGGAGACCCTTGTCGTACAGAAGGTTGTACAAAAGACATAGAACGCATTGTTCAGTCCGGCAGATCATCGTTCCATTGCCCCTCCTGCCAAACATAGCTTGAAACAGACTTCAGCCGTGATAATAAATAGCTCTGACATGGATAACGGAAGAACCTAAATGGCATATGAAACCATCATCGTTGATGTTGAAAACCACGTCGCACTTATAACGTTAAACCGGCCTGACGCGCTCAATGCTTTGAATGCTCAGCTTCTTGGTGAACTGGCCGATGCAATGACAGCCTGCCAAAGCAACGACAAAGTGCGTTGCATTGTGTTGACCGGTTCCGAAAGAGCCTTTGCCGCTGGTGCCGACATCGCAATGATGCGTGAAATGACATTTGTGGAAGCCTTTACCACAGACCTATTCACTCCAGAAACCGATCAAATTTTGCGTGTGCGCAAACCAATTATCGCAGCCGTCTCTGGGTATGCGCTGGGCGGTGGTGCTGAATTGGCAATGATGTGCGATTTCATCATTTGCTCTGAGACTGCCAAATTCGGTCAGCCAGAAATCAATCTAGGTGTCATGGCTGGTATCGGCGGCACACAACGCTTGACTCGTTTTGTTGGCAAATCCAAAGCTATGGATATGAACCTAACTGGGCGCTTCATGGATGCGGACGAGGCAGAGCGTAGTGGCCTAGTTAGCCGTGTTGTCCCAGTTAAACGCTTGCTCGAAGAGTCGTTGGGCGCTGCGCAAAAGATCTCTGAAAAATCAATTCTTTCGACTATGGCCGTTAAAGAATCAGTAAACCGATCCTATGAGGTTTCCTTAAATGAGGGACTTTTGTTTGAACGCCGCGTTTTCCACGCACTTTTCGCGACCGAGGACCAAGCAGAAGGCATGTCGGCATTCCTAGAAAAGCGTGAGGCACAGTTCCGCGACAAGTAACGCCATTCATACATTGACTCACAAGGCCTTCGCGCCTAAACACGCGACTTCACCGCAGCTTTTAGCTGTTTAAAACTACCGCACCGAACATGAAACGGGACGAGATAAAATGGCAAATACGCCTCAAGCCAAGAAACGCGCACGTCAAAACGAACGCCGTGCAGCTGTAAACAAAGCGCGCCGCTCGCGCATCAAAACATTCCTGCGTGCTGTCGAAGAAGCCATCGAATCTGGCGACAAAGAAGCATCAACCGCAGCACTTCGTGCAGCACAGCCTGAGCTGATGCGCGGTGTGACCAAAGGTATTTTCCACAAGAACACAGTGTCGCGCAAAATTTCGCGCCTGTCTGCACGTGTTAAAGCAATCGCTTAAACCGATCAAAAGTATCGTGAAAAAGGCACCGCTTACTGCGGTGCCTTTTTTGGTTCCAGTACACAAACAACGGTTCCTCAGATTCTTTTCGTAGAATCACTGAGTCAACAATGAAGTTCTATTGCCGCACCACTCTCCAACTTGTTACCATTATCTCAAGCGATTCACTTCGCCTACTGGGGGACAGTTCAAACCCAACGGTTTCTGGGACGGGACAGTTGGGCTGAAGGTAAGAAGAGCGCAATGCGTTTCTTCAACATCCGCTTTTTATTGCTAACGCGATATGAGCCTGTCGGAAATATTGGTGTACGGGACGGTATGATATTTGATCAAGATTCACTGCTGTGACTCGATTAACTCCATATCGAATCTGTCAGAATCCAAACGAAAGGGCCTGTTTCTGGTTGGGAACAGATCTAAATTTTTCGTCTAGTGGTAAGTGAATTGTGATTAAGCTGAATGAGCCAAGACGCTTATCTGGTTGTAATACATGAATGGACGGTGCACGGCGTATGACACAACAAGAATGGGAACAACTGAACCAACAGTTGCTCAAAACAATCGGCCAGAACAATGTCAAGACGTGGATCGAACCACTTAAGTTTCGTAACTTGCAAGATGGTATCGCAACCTTCCACGTTCCAACGAATTTTCTTGGAAACTATGTAAGCCAAAATTTCGCTGACGCGATCCTACACGAGTTACGTACAGTTGATCCATCAGTTTGCCGTTTAAGCTTTGCCGTTCCAACGCACACCTCAACATCACGCCCACAGGCTCCTACAGCAACAGCACGAGTTGCAAAGGTTGCAGCCCCGCGCCCCACGTTGAATACAGCACCAATTGATAAACGCTTCACCTTCGACAGCTTTGTTGTTGGCAAACCAAACGAATTGGCGCACGCTGCTGCAAAACGCGTTGCTGAAGGTGGTCCCGTCACGTTTAACCCACTGTTCCTTTATGGTGGCGTTGGATTAGGCAAAACGCACTTGATGCATGCTATCGCTTGGGAACTGCAGACCAGCCGTCCTGATCTAAACGTTTTGTACCTATCAGCCGAACAATTCATGTACCGTTTCGTACAAGCATTACGCGATCGCACGATGATGGATTTCAAAGAAATTTTCCGCTCTGTTGATGTTTTGATGGTCGATGACGTTCAATTCATCGCAGGCAAAGACAGCACGCAAGAAGAATTTTTCCACACGTTCAACGCGCTTGTTGATCAAAACAAGCAGATCATCATTTCTGCTGACCGCGCACCGGGCGAGATCAAGAACCTAGAAGATCGTGTTAAGTCACGTTTGCAATGTGGTTTGGTCGTGGACCTCCACCCAACGGATTACGAACTGCGTCTTGGCATCCTGCAAAGCAAAGTGGAAATGCAACAGGCCAACTATCCGGGCCTAAAAGTTGAAGATGGCGTGCTTGAATTCCTTGCGCACCGCATTTCGACCAACGTTCGTGTTCTTGAGGGTGCGTTGACCCGTCTATTTGCATTCGCCTCTCTTGTTGGCCGCGAAATCAACATGGAGCTGACCCAAGATTGCTTGGCTGATGTTCTGCGCGCGTCTGAGCGTAAAATCACAGTTGAAGAAATTCAGCGCAAAGTATCCGATCACTTCAATATTCGCCTCAGCGATATGATTGGCCCTAAACGCTTGCGCAGCTATGCACGCCCACGTCAGGTGGCAATGTATCTTTGCAAGAAGATGACCAGTCGCTCGTTGCCAGAAATTGGGCGCCGTTTTGGCGGCCGTGATCACACAACAGTCATGCACGGTGTTCGCCGCATTGAAGAGCTAAAAGTTCAAGATGGGCAGATGGCTGAAGACCTGGAATTACTGCGGCGTTCACTCGAAGCCTGACCTAAAAATCACACTAATGTGGCAGCTTCACTTGACGACCCAGCTAATCCGCCTCAAAACCAATTAAACGCTTGAGAATATGCCGGGACAGGGTATTTTGACTGTCCCGACAGTCGGGATTGGAGAAGCCACATGAAAATCAGTATCGAACGCAGTGATCTGCTAAAAGCAGTGGCTCAAGCGCAGTCGGTTGTTGAACGCCGTAACACCATTCCAATTCTTGCAAATGTCTTAATTGAAGCCGAAGGATCAGATGTATCCTTCCGTGCAACCGACCTTGATATCGAAGCTGTCGACAAAACACCGGCACAAGTTGAGCGCGCAGGCGCAACGACCGTGTCCGCAACGACACTGCACGAAATTGTTCGCAAACTGCCAGACGGCGCATTGGTCACTCTAACAGCTGACAGCGCAGCCGGTCGTTTGACCGTTGAAGCGGGCCGCTCAAACTTCTCACTAGCGACTTTGCCACGCGAAGATTTTCCAGTCATGGCCTCTTCGGAATACGCATCAAACTTTAGCGTACCCGCACCTGTTCTGCGCCGCTTGTTTGATAAATCAAAATTTGCAATCTCAACAGAAGAAACCCGCTACTATTTGAATGGTGTTTATATGCACATTTCTGAATCAGATGGCGGAAAAGTACTTCGCTGTGTGGCAACAGATGGACACCGTCTTGCCCGTATCGATGCGGACCTACCTGAAGGCGCTTCAGATATGCCAGGCGTCATCGTTCCGCGCAAAACAGTTGGTGAAATGCGCAAGCTTCTTGACGATGACGATATGATGATTGCCGTTTCTGTTTCAGAGACAAAGGTTCGCTTTGCAACGCCAAACATCACGCTGACATCTAAAGTCATCGACGGCACATTCCCTGACTACACACGCGTCATCCCACAAGGGAATACACGTAAGTTAGAAGTAGACGCTGCTGATTTTGCAAAAGCCGTTGATCGCGTTGCGACTGTTTCATCGGAACGCTCACGCGCTGTTAAATTACAGCTGGAAGAAGATCGTTTGATCCTTTCCGTCAACGCACCGGACAGTGGTGCTGCTGAAGAAGAACTGGCTGTTGCTTATAGCGATGAGCCCTTGGAAATTGGATTTAACGCCAAATATTTGCTTGAGATTGCAAACCAAGTTGATCGCGAAAATGCTGTCTTCCTGTTCAATTCATCAGGCGACCCGACATTGATGCGTGAAGGCAATGACCTTTCTGCAGTTTATGTCGTCATGCCGATGCGTGTCTAAGTCTAAAAAACCGGCAGTAGTGCTTTTGGAACAAGAAAGGTCGCGGACATGTCGTTGTACCTTTCCTCACTGATCGTTTCGCATTTCCGATCTCACAAAATTGCTCGTATTTCTGTCGATCAACGCCCTGTGGCGTTGTTCGGTCCAAATGGTGCTGGCAAAACCAATATACTAGAAGCGGTTTCTCTGTTCTCTCCGGGCCGTGGCTTTCGTCGGGCCAGTGCCGGGGATATGGCAAGACGACCCGAAGCGTTGGGCTGGAAAATCAGCGGGTTGCTGCATGCGCCAACACAAACACACGAGATTGATATTTGGTCTGAAGCGGGTGCAGCCCGACAACTACGTATAGACGAAAAGACAGCCCCTCAAACTGGGTTAGGCCGCGTTGCGCGTGTCCTATGGCTGATCCCCTCCATGGACCGCCTATGGATCGAGGGCGCAGAGGGTCGCAGGCGTTTTCTGGACCGCATGACCCTTAGTTTTGAACCGCGCCATGCAGAACTATCCCTGACCTACGAAAAGGCAATGCGCGAACGCAATCGTCTGCTGAAAGATATGGTACGAGACCACCATTGGTACACTGCACTTGAGGCAACCATGGCTGAGACGGGCGTTGCGATCCACAACAACCGATTGTCAGCATTAACGCAAATCGAAACAGCCCAAACAGATGCTGTCACTGCTTTCCCAAATGCCTCCCTTGAACTGACTTATGCCGACGGTCCTTTACCCACGTCAGTAGATGACCTCTGTACTGCGTTAGCCGAAAATCGCCCGCGTGATTTGGCAGCTGGTCGCACATTGATTGGTCCACATCGCGCGGACTTGATCGGCACTTTCAAAGCTAAAGACGTACCTGCACGCGACTGTTCAACCGGAGAACAAAAAGCGCTGCTGGTCTCACTGATCCTCGCCAATGCCCGCGCCTTGGCACAAGATTTCGGTGCGCCACCGCTTTTGTTACTTGATGAAGTCGCAGCCCACTTAGACGCGGACCGCCGCGCTGCCTTGTACGACGAAATTTCAGCTTTAGGGGCCCAAGCATGGATGACCGGTACAGGTACAGAGCTGTTTGACAGCTTAGGTGATCGCGCCCAATACCTTGAAGTCACCGAAGACGCAGGCACATCCATAGTTAGTGCCATATAATGACACTAGATCCAAACGACCTACTGCTTTATGCAGGCGCACTGCTCATCCTCTTTTTGACCCCCGGGCCTGTCTTGGTCGCATTAACTGCACGTGGGCTTTCAGGCGGCTTTCACGCTGCGTGGCCCTTGGCGCTAGGTGTTGCGGTTGGGGATATTGTTTGGCCACTGATCGCCATTCTTGGGATTTCATGGATTTTGTCGGTCTTTGATACTTTCATGATTGTTCTTAGGTGGGTTGCTTGTGGGGTTTTCATTGCTTTGGGTTGGGCGCTTATCCGACACGCAGGTCGTGCCATTTCAAACGACAGCAGATTAACGCGTCCAGGAATGTGGGCTGGTTTTCTGGCAGGAATTGCTGCAATTCTTGGCAACCCTAAAGCCGTCCTGTTTTACATGGGTGTATTGCCCGGGTTCTTCGATTTACGTACAGTCACTACGATCGACATCTTCGTAATCCTCTCAATATCCGTAGCTGTTCCATTTGTAGGGAACCTTGTTTTGGCAGGATGTGTTGGGCAAATTCGTGGCCTTTTATCCTCCTCCACACTTCTGAAAAATTTTAATATAGGATCGGGCGTATTGCTCATTCTTGTTGGGCTGGTCATTGCCGTCCTCTGACACAAAATGTTGTGCCTAGCGCGTGACAATCCTCTCAAAAAACCATAAACTGTTACCAAATAATAAAGGTGCAATGGCATGGCTGACAACGAGCAAATCCCCGAAGAGTATGGCGCAGATTCCATTAAGGTTCTCAGAGGGTTGGAAGCTGTTAGAAAGCGCCCAGGGATGTACATCGGTGATACTGATGACGGCTCTGGTCTGCACCACATGGTTTACGAAGTTGTGGACAACGGCATCGATGAGGCTCTTGCAGGGCATGCTGACGCAGTAACTGTAACAATTAACGCCGATTCATCCGTTTCAGTCAGCGACAACGGACGCGGAATTCCAGTGGGTATCCACGAAGAAGAAGGCGTTTCAGCGGCCGAAGTTATCATGACGCAGCTTCACGCTGGTGGTAAGTTCGACAGCAATTCTTACAAAGTTTCCGGCGGTCTTCACGGTGTTGGTGTTTCCGTTGTGAACGCATTGTCTGTTGAGTTGGATCTACATATTTGGCGTGATGGCAAGGAACATGTTGCCCGCTTTGCCCACGGTGACACTGTTGAGCACCTTAAGGTGGTCGGCGAATGTGGTGATCGCACAGGGACCGAAGTACGCTTCTTGGCTTCTACAGACACCTTTTCGAACCTCGAATACTCTTTTGAGACGCTAGAAAAACGCCTTCGTGAATTAGCATTCTTAAACTCAGGTGTTCGGATCATTTTGCGTGATGATCGTCCAGTTGAGCCACTGCGCAGCGAATTGTATTACGACGGCGGCGTCAAAGAATTTGTTAAGTATCTTGACCGATCAAAAACCACTGTGATGCCAGAGCCAATCTATATCATCGGCGAGCGCGACGACATCGTCGTTGAGGTCGCAATGTGGTGGAACGATAGCTACCACGAGAACGTTCTGCCCTTCACAAACAACATTCCGCAACGCGACGGCGGCACGCACATGGCGGGTTTCCGTGGGGCGCTGACACGGACAATCAATAACTATGCACAGTCAACAGGAATCGCGAAGAAGGAGAAAATTACCTTCACTGGTGATGACGCGCGTGAAGGTCTAACCTGTGTTCTTTCTGTTAAGGTTCCAGATCCGAAATTTAGCTCCCAAACCAAAGACAAACTGGTCAGTTCTGAAGTGCGTCCAGCCGTTGAAGGTATGGTGAACGAGAAATTAGCCGAATGGTTTGAAGAAAATCCAACTGAAGCGAAAATCATTGTTGGGAAGATCATCGAAGCTGCATTGGCCCGTGAGGCCGCACGCAAGGCCCGTGATCTGACACGCCGCAAGAACCCGATGGACATGAACTTCCTCAGCTCGAAGCTAAAAGATTGTTCTGACAAAGATCCGGTTAACACTGAAATCTTCCTTGTGGAGGGTGACAGCGCTGGTGGTTCTGCACAGACTGGACGTGACCGTAAGACACAGGCCATCTTGCCACTCAAAGGTAAAATTCTGAACGTTGAGCGCGCGCGCTTTGATCGCATGCTGGGATCACAAGAAATCGGCAATATGGTCATGGCCTTAGGTACGGGCATTGGACGTGAGGAATTCAACCTCGCAAAGCTACGTTACCACAAAATCGTTATCATGACTGATGCTGACGTTGATGGTGCACACATCCGCACGCTACTTTTGACTTTCTTCTTCCGTCAAATGCCGGAACTGATCGAAAATGGTCACCTCTATATCGCACAACCACCACTGTACAAAGTTTCGCGTGGTCGTTCAGAGGTTTACCTGAAGGATCAAGCAGAGATGGACGACTATTTGGTCCAGCAAGGTATAGAGGGTGCAGTTCTCCGCCAGGGCAACGGCGAAGAAATATCAGGTCAGGATCTTATTCGCATTGTCGACGAAGCGCGCCAATTACGCCGCGTTTTCCAAGCCTTCCCAACCCATTATCCACGTCACATTTTGGAACAAGCCGCGATTTCTGGTGCTTTTGTACCGGGTGCCGTTGATGGTGACTTACAAGGAACCGCTGACAAACTGGCAGCTCGTTTAAACCTAATTGCTGTAGAATACGAAAAAGGCTGGAGCGGCCGTATCACGCAAGATCACGGTATGCGTTTGGCTCGTATTTTGCGCGGTGTCGAAGAAGTTCGAACATTGGATGGGAAAATGTTGCGTTCTGGCGAAGCCCGTAAAACGGGTAGCTTTACCAAAAGCTTGCAAGACGTTTACGAATTACCGGCCACCTTGGTTCGAAAAGATCGCAGCCAAGTTATCCATGGCCCAATTGATTTGCTAGACGCCATTTTGGGTGAAGGCGAAAAAGGCCTATCCCTACAACGCTACAAGGGCCTTGGTGAGATGAACCCAGATCAGCTTTGGGAGACCACTCTTGATCCAGACGCACGTACTTTGCTGCAAGTACAGGTGTCAGACATGGCAGAAGCCGATGATCTGTTCACCAAACTAATGGGTGACGTTGTTGAACCACGTCGTGAGTTCATTCAGAAAAACGCTCTGAGTGTTGAAAACCTCGACTTCTAAAAATCAGTTGGCGCTGATTCAAATTTTCAGCGCCAACTACAACTAGTTGACAATAAACTCCGCATGAAGCGCGCCTGCTGCTTTTAGCTTTTCAAAATGTCGATCATATCGCGGTGTGCAACGCCTAAAGCATTCAAGCCAGCGATCACTTCTGACAACGACGCCCCATCGGGTACTTCAGCAAGACCAATTCCAGGTTCCTCTTCGATCGCAACACCGGTTCGAGGGACAACAACCGTTTCTCTTTCTGCAAATGGATTCAGTTACACAGCAAGTGGTGCCGCTTGGATGCGAAAGACTAGATTACCTTGGGAAACAGCAACCGTGACAGCCTAACATCTTCACCCAAGGTTAGAATTAGCCAGCAGCGGCTACGCAGTTCTTAACAATTCAAATTGTCTGTAAGTATTTGCTCCCAATGCCAAAAACTGGTTTACAAACTATTTGCTTTCATGTGATCTTCGCCGCGTTTACGTGACAATTCGATCTGCTTTTGACGCTCGCGAAACCGCTCTTTGTCTGAATCGGACGTCTCATCAACACATTGATGACAGCTGACGCCAACAGTAAATTCAGCACGCATCATATCTTCTGGAAACAACGGACGGCGGCAGGCGT
>JAOEQC010000005.1 GCA_028388995.1 Ascidiaceihabitans sp.
CCCGATTGAGGGTCGTTGGCTTGATGGTACGTTTGGCGCTGGGGGTTACACAAAGCAATTGTTGGATGCGGGTGCTGATCACGTCATGGGCGTTGATCGCGATCCCTTAGCATTTGAACTGGCTGAGCCGTGGGTTGGGGATTACGGCGATCGCATTACCCTGCAACAGGGCGTTTTTTCACGCATGGATGAATATGCGCAGAACTTGGACGGTGTCGTTCTTGACCTCGGCGTTAGCTCTATGCAGCTTGATTTGGCTGAACGCGGATTTTCATTTATGCGCGACGGACCGTTGGACATGCGCATGTCACAGGATGGCCCTTCAGCCGCTGATATCGTGAACACCGCCGAGGAAGGGATGCTTGCGAACATCTTGTTCCACTACGGTGAAGAACGCGCCAGCCGTCGCATCGCGACTGAGATTTTGCGTGAACGGGAGATAGAGCCAATCACGACGACACTTCGTTTGGCAGGCATTATTGAAGGCTGTTTGCCGCGCTCTAAGCCTGGTCAATCACATCCTGCAACGCGTAGTTTTCAAGCGATCCGGATTGCAGTGAACGATGAATATGGTGAATTATTCCGTGGCTTGATGGCTGCCGAACGTGCTTTGAAGCCAAGTGGACAATTGGCTGTGGTGACCTTCCATTCAGTGGAAGATCGCATGGTTAAGCGGTTCCTGACAGCCAGATCTGGCGCGGGAGGCAATGCAAATCGTTATGCCCCAGAACTGAATGTTGTGCCGGCCCAATTTACCGTTTGGTCACGTAAGGCTATCGGTCCAGATGAACAAGAATTACAAGACAACCCGCGTTCGCGCTCTGCAAAACTAAGGGTTGCGGTGCGCACAGACGCACCAGCAGGTGAGGTGGATGCTAAGTCGATTGGTATGCCGACGACCGGAAAGTATAAGTGAAGGTGAGCTTGAATGCGTACGGTTTTGTACATTCTAACAGTTATGGCAGTGATCGCGTTGGCATTTTGGAGCTACCAAGAGAATTATGAAACGCGTAAAGCGTTGAATGACGCTGATAGTGCACGCGGTGAAATCCAACTGACACACTCACGACTAGGTGTTTTAAGGGCCGAATGGGCATATTTAAATCGTCCCTCGCGCCTTTTAGACCTCGCCGAATTTAACTTTGACCGCCTTGGCCTGTTGCCGATGGCACCGGAACAGTTTGGTAACATTGACCAGATTGCATATCCATCAGAGCCATTGTTGCCGATACTAAACCCAGTTGACGTTTCAAACACGGGTGATCAGCCATGATCCGTATTCCGCTACGCCCGTTGGCACGCATTCTAGATGCTCGCCAAAAGGGCGAAAATCCTGATGCAATTGAGCGTGAAAATAAACGTCTGCGTCACGAAGATATGCAAGCAATGTCACGCGCCCGTGCTGAGGGGCGTTTGCTGGTTTTAGGGCTTTTTTTCTTCTGTTCATTTGCTGTTGTTGGTGCTCGTATGGGTGGCCTTGCCACGTCTGATCCAGTCGAGCCGCGCTCGGCGACGTATGGTTCAACGATCAGTGCTGCACGCGCTGACATTGTCGACCGTAATGGAAATTTGCTTGCGACCAACTTTGATACGCACGCGCTATATGCCCAACCGCTTCACATGATTGACCCGCAGGGTGCTGCGGATGGTCTGGTTAAGATTTTCCCTGATCTTGATCACGCACGTCTAATCGAGGATTTCACTGGTGAACGTAAGTTCTTGTGGATCCGAAAGAAAATCAGCCCTGAGCAAATGCAAGCTGTGCACGATATCGGTGACCCGGGTCTGCTGTTTGCCCCGCGCGAGATGCGTCTCTATCCAAACGGCTCGTTGGCGGCGCACATCATGGGTGGTGCATCCTTTGGCAAAGAGGGCGTTGCCGCAGCCGAGGTTATTGGCGTTGCAGGCGTTGAAAAGTACTTCGATGATTATCTGCGTGACCCAGCCAATGGGGCAACCCCACTAGAGCTGTCGATCGATTTGACGGTTCAGGCTGCGTCAGAGCGCATTTTGTACGGTGGCATGAAGTTGATGAATGCAAAAGGCGCGACATCAGTTCTGATGGACGTGCATACAGGCGAAGTTATTTCGGTTGTTTCACTGCCTGATTTTGATCCCAATGATCGTCCTCGTCCCGCAACCACTGGTGATCAATCTGACAGCCCTCTGTTCAATCGCTCCGTTCAGGGTGTGTATGAGTTGGGTTCTGTGTTTAAGATTTTCATAGCGGCGCAAGCTGTTGATCTGGGTCTTGTGAACCCATCGACCATCATCGACACTAAAGGTCCGATGCGTGTCAGTGGTTTTAACATCGGTGAATTTCGCAACAAGAACTACGGTAAATTAAGTGTTTCAGACATCATTGTTCACTCATCCAACCGTGGCACAGGGCGCATGGCTTTGGAAATTGGGCCTCAGCGCCAAAAAACATTCCTTGACGCAATGGGCTTCTTTGAGCCCACACCTTTTGAGATTGTAGAAGCGGCAGGCGGGCGTCCGTTGTTGCCCAAACGTTGGACTGATTTGAGCAGTGTTACCATTTCTTATGGTCACGGTCTTTCATCCTCACCGATGCATTTGGCAGCGGGATATTCTGCGATAGCCAATGGCGGTCGTGCTGTCAGACCTACGTTGTTGAAAAAAACAAGCGTCCCAAAAGGTCCACGTATCATGAGCGAAGAAGCCGCACGTGCGGCCCGTGGCATGCTGCGCAAGGTTGTTAGTGAAGGCACAGCAAGCTTTGGCGAGGTTGAGGGGTACGCTGTTGGTGGTAAGACAGGAACTGCTGACAAACCAAAGCCGACAGGTGGTTACTATGACGATAAGGTCATTGCGACCTTTGCCAGCATGTTCCCAGCGCACGATCCAAAATATGTTTTGATAGTAACCTTGGACGAACCAGTTGAAACGTCTGGTGATAAACCTCGCCGTACTGCGGGTTGGACTGCTGTTCCTGTTGCGGCAGAAATGATCCGTCGCATCGCACCTATACTTGGAATGCGACCAACCGTTGAACCTCAAACTCTGGTTGATATAACGCTAACCAGCAGCAACTAAGCCACAAAGGCAACGCACATGGTTAAATCGCTCAGCGCACTTGGTCTTATGGCCGCAAACGGCGCGAATCCTGAACTGAGCGGCATTGCCGTGGACAGCCGTGAAGTTCGCAAGGGTTTCCTTTTCGCAGCGATGCCGGGTGTTAAGGTTCACGGTGCTAGTTTCGTTAAAGTAGCCTTAGAATTTGGTGCAGTTGCGATCCTAACAGATGCAGAGGGCGCAGCACTTGCCTCTGAGGAAATTAGTGAATTTGGCGCTGCGGTCGTAATTAGCGACAAGCCGCGCGAGGCCTTGAGTCGCACAGCAGCGTTGTGGTTTGGTGCGCAGCCACGGGTGATGACGGCGGTCACCGGAACGAACGGTAAAACTTCGGTCAGTACATTCGTGCGCCAAATTTGGGCTGAACTAGAATTGGCTGCGGTCAACTTGGGTACTACTGGGGTTGAGGGCGCGTGGACTACGCCTTTGGCGCATACCACTCCTGAACCCATCACACTTCACCGAACCTTGGCTGAGGCAGAGGCTAATGGCATCACCCACGCCGCGATGGAGGCTTCGAGCCACGGGTTGGATCAATGCCGCCTTGATGGTGTGGTGCTTAAAGCTGCGGGCTTTACGAACTTCACCCAAGACCACTTAGACTATCACGAAACATTCGATGCGTATTTTGATGCGAAAGCCAGATTGTTTACCGAGGTTTTGGCCCCTGATGGTTGGGCCGTCGTAAATATTGATGACGCACGTGGTGCCGATGTTGTTGCTTTGGCTGCATCACGTGGCCAATCTGTGATGACTGTCGGACATGGCGCTGATGCCAACTTACGTCTGAGTGCACAGCGTTTCGACGCAACGGGCCAAGACTTACGTTTTGAATTTGATCGCAAAACATATCAGACGCGTTTGAACCTTATTGGCGGCTTCCAGGCAGACAACGTAATGTTGGCGGCAGGTATGGTGATAGCCAGTGGTGAAAAACCTGCACATGTCTTTGACACACTAGCACACCTGACTACCGTTCGTGGCCGTATGGAATTGGCGGCAGCCCGTGACAATGGTGCTGCTGTTTTTGTTGATTACGCCCATACGCCTAATGCTGTTGAGACTGCGTTGAAAGCGATGCGCCCGCATGTGATGGGCCGATTGATTGTGATTGTTGGTGCTGGTGGTGATCGTGATAGGGGCAAACGCCCGTTGATGGGTAAAGCCGCGTTTGACAATTCTGACGTGGTTTTTGTGACAGATGACAATCCACGCTCAGAGGACCCTGCAATTATTCGCAAGGCTGTCATGGCGGGTTGTGAGCACGCAACCGCAGTTGGTGATCGTGCTGAAGCAATCTTGCGGGCCGTTGACGCGTTGGGGGCTGGGGATGCTTTGCTTATTGCGGGCAAAGGGCACGAAACGGGGCAAACCGTCGGAGATGATGTTCTGCCATTTGATGATGTGGAGCAGGCCAGTATGGCCGTTGCAGCACTAGAAGGACGACTGGCATGAGCAATCTATGGACCTCGAAAGAGGCGGTTGAAGCAACCGGTGGTAAAGTCACAACCGCATGGGTTGCAAATGGCGTTTCGATTGACACACGCACCATTCAAAAGGGTGACTTGTTTGTAGCATTAAATGCTGCACGCGATGGCCATAAATTTGTGGCGCAGGCGCTGGAGAAGGGTGCAAGCGCAGCCTTAGTTTCGCGCATCCCTGATGGGATGGATGAGCGTGCACCACTTATCATTGTTGAGGATGTTCTGGATGGCCTAGAGGCATTGGGCCGAGTGGCACGTGACCGAACTGATGCGCGCATTGTCGCTGTAACAGGCAGCGTTGGGAAAACATCAACCAAGGAAATGCTTCGCGCGATGCTTGGGGATCAAGGCAAAACCCACGCATCTGTTGCAAGCTACAATAACCATTGGGGTGTGCCCCTGACACTGGCCCGTATGCCGGTGGATACGCAATACGGTGTTATCGAAATTGGTATGAACCACCCAGGCGAAATTGCGCCCTTGTCAAGAATGGCCCGCCCGCATGTGACTTTGATCACGACCGTCGCTGCAGCCCACCTTGAAGCATTTGAAAACGTTGAAGGCATCGCAGTTGAAAAGGCGTCTGTCATGGAAGGGCTGGAATACGGTGGTACCTCTGTCATGAACAATGACATTGAGACAGCTGCAATTTTGCAGGCGAAAGCGCATGATATGAAACGCCGCGATGTAGGGTTTGGTGAACATGGGTTCGATTATGTTCTGAAGGACGTTAAAATTATTGGTGATACCACGATTGTCCAAGCTGAGGCGCATGAGCAACCATTGTTGTTCAAGATTGCGACTGCTGGTCGCCATTTTGCGATGAATGGTTTGGGCGCACTGGCTGCGTGTGAAGCACTGGGTGCTGATCTTGCGCTTGCTGCTGGATCATTGGGCCGCTGGTCTCCGTTTGAGGGGCGCGGCGCACGTGAAGTCATTGTACTTGATCCTGTGGAAAACCACTTAACGCTTGAATTGATAGATGACAGTTACAACGCAAACCCGACATCGATGGCTGCGTCATTAGAGGTTCTGTCAGTTGCAAATGTCGAGGATGTTAAAGGCGGTGTCGCAAAGGGGCGGCGCATTGCATATCTGGGCGACATGAAAGAGCTAGGGCCACAAGCCGTAACTTTGCATGCTTATATGGCAGAGCTAAACGCAACACGCGCATTAGACGTGGTTCATTGTGTAGGCCCGCTGATGAAGGCGATGTATGAAGCGTTGCCAGAAGCGCAAAAAGGGCGTTGGACCGAAACCAGCGCAGAGATGGTTCAGGGCATCCGGCGCGACCTGGACGCGGGTGATGTTGTGTTAGCTAAAGGATCATTGTCGATGAAATTGGCCCTTGTCGTTGACGCGATCCGCAAAATGGGCCATTCGATTGAACCAACGACTTAACACAAGATAATGATTGAAGGAGAGCTGTATGCTCTATTGGTTGTCTGATTACGAGGCATTTAACCTGTTTCGCTACATCACAGTGCGTGCCGGTTGTGCCTTTTTGACAGCGCTTTTCTTTGGCTTCATTTTCGGACGCCCTTTGATCACTGTATTGCGCAAGCGCCAAGGTAAAGGCCAGCCCATCCGTGAAGATGGCCCTGAGGGCCACTTTGCCAAAGCAGGCACGCCGACCATGGGAGGTCTGTTGATTGTAGGCGCATTGCTTACTTCAACTCTGCTTTGGGCGCGCTTGGATAATCCTTTCATTTGGATAATCCTTTTTGTGACAATGTCATTTGCGGCCATCGGTTTCGCTGATGATTACGCCAAGGTATCAAAACAAACGATCGCAGGGGTGTCTGGCAAGGTTCGCCTGTTAATGGGCTTTGTGATTGCTGGGATCGCTGCATATTTTGCGATTTTGGCACACCCTGAAGAACTTCAAAATCAGCTTGCAGTTCCAGTTTTCAAGGACCTTTTGATTAACCTAGGCTTCTTATACATTCCGTTCGCGATGATCGTAATAGTTGGTGCTGCGAATGCCGTAAACCTTACAGATGGTCTAGATGGCCTCGCTATCATGCCTGTTATGATCGCTGCGGGAACGCTTGGTGTGATTGCTTATGCAGTTGGCCGTGTCGATTTCACTGAATATCTGGATGTCCATTACGTTCCAGGTACTGGTGAGATTATAATTTTTGCGGCTGGCGTGTTTGGAGGGGGGCTAGGTTTCCTTTGGTACAATGCGCCACCTGCTGCAGTCTTCATGGGCGATACAGGTTCTCTTGCGCTTGGCGGAGCCCTTGGTGCGATCGCAATTGCGACAAAGCACGAATTAGTTTTGGGCATTGTGGGCGGCTTGTTCGTGGTTGAGGCTATGAGTGTAATCATCCAAGTTTTGTACTTCAAAAAGACTGGAAAGCGGGTTTTCTTGATGGCCCCAATCCATCACCATTATGAGAAAAAGGGTTGGTCAGAGCCGCAAGTCGTAATCCGGTTTTGGATCGTATCGTTGATACTAGCACTAATCGGTTTGGCGACACTCAAAGTCAGATAGGCGTGTCGCCTTTCTGCTTAACTTACATTTAGGGGTTTGGGGGCTTAGCTGCCATTCGGGTAAATCATGATACCAGTCCAAGGTCTTACGGGTGAAAAAATAGCTGTTCTTGGCTTGGGTCGCTCCGGCCTCTCTGCAGCGCGAGCTTTGCGCGAGGGTGGGGCAACAGCAATCTGCTGGGATGACAATGATGCAGCCCGTGAAGTTGCGCTAGACGAGGGATTTGAATGCGTTGATCTGAAAAAGGCTGGCAGTTTTGACGATGTTGCACGCCTTATCGTTAGCCCCGGTATTCCACATTTGTACCCTATGCCAAATCCAGTTGTGGCTGCAGCTCTCAAAGCGGGCGTACCTGTCGATAACGACATTGGGTTGTTTTTCCAATCTTTTGCGACGCCAGAATGGAACAACTTTGAAAACATGCCGCGCGTAATCGCGGTGACTGGATCAAACGGCAAATCCACGACGTCTGCCCTGATCCACCACATTCTGAGCCACGCCAATCGTCCAGCACAGCTTGCAGGTAATATTGGCCGCGGTGTTTTGGACATTGATCCTGCAATCGACGGCGAAGTTGTGGTGCTGGAGCTGTCGAGCTATCAAACTGATCTTGCGCGCAGCTTAACTCCTGATGTTGCAGTCTTTACAAATCTTAGTCCTGACCATCTTGATCGCCATGCTGGTATGGGTGGCTATTTCGTCGCCAAACGCCGGTTGTTTGCAGAAGGTGGTCCTGACCGCGCTGTCATTGGTGTAGATGAGGCTGAGGGCATGTTCCTTGCTGGTCAGTTAAGCGAAGGCGCTGCGGATGACCGTGTGATACGCGTGTCAGTTGAGGAAAAGCTAACAGGCCCCGGTTGGCAAGTGTTTGCGCGTAAGGGATTCCTTAGCGAGTACCGTAAGGGCCGTCAGGCCGGATCGATTGATTTGCGAAGCATTGCTGGATTGCCGGGCGAGCACAATCACCAAAATGCCTGCGCTGCTTATGCTGCGTGTCGTTCTCTTGGGATCGCACCGAAAGTTATTGAGGCCGCATTCCATTCCTTTGGTGGCTTGCCGCACCGTAGTCAGACAATTGCAGATGTTG
Organism: Ascidiaceihabitans sp.; assembly: GCA_028388995.1. Lineage (GTDB taxonomy): Bacteria > Pseudomonadota > Alphaproteobacteria > Rhodobacterales > Rhodobacteraceae > Ascidiaceihabitans. The sequence continues at coordinate 8,168 of JAOEQC010000005.1, forward strand.
GCGGTGTTCGTTATGTGAACGATAGCAAAGCAACCAACGTTGATAGTGCTGCAAAAGCGTTACACGCCTTCAAGCGCATTCGCTGGATCTGTGGCGGTTTGCAAAAAGAGGGTGGTGTTGAAGAACTTAATGCTGCCTCTTCAGACGTTATCAAAGCATATGTTATTGGGCGCGAAGCGGCGCAGTTTGCTATGCAGCTGACCGCTGAAACGCAGGTGTGCACAACAATGGATGAGGCAGTCGCCGCGGCGATGGCAGACGCACAGGATGGCGAAGTGGTTCTTTTAGCACCGGCAACGGCCAGCTTTGACCAATACGACAGCTTTGAACGCCGTGGCGATGATTTTATAGCTGAGGTCGAAAAGCGCTTAGACGGGTCTTAGTCTGCGGCAATCGCGCGAGCTGCTGCTATGCCTGATGACCATGCCCATTGGAAATTGTAGCCGCCCAGCCATCCAGTGACGTCGACCGCCTCTCCAATGAAGTATAGGGAAGGCAGGGATTTTGCCGCCATAGTTTTTGATGACAGTTCGTCTGTGTCTAAACCGCCCAATGTAACTTCGGCTGTGCGATAACCTTCGGTACCCGAAGGTGCCATTTTCCAATTTTGCAATTTGTTGATGATTTCGCCCAAACGCTTATCTGATTGATCGGCAAGGTTGCCAGTGAGATCCATCTGCGTTGCGAGGTGATCGACAAGGCGGGTTGGCAATAGCTTTGCTAACTCTGTTGTGAGGTTCTTGCGCCCTTGTTCTTGTCGTTTGTCACTTAGTGCATCCATCAACGTATTATAAGGATCAATGTTGACTGAGATGTCTTGGCCTTCAGCCCAATAACTTGAAGCTTGTAAAACGACGGGACCAGAAAGACCACGGTGGGTGAAGAGCAGCGCCTCGTCAAAGCTTGTGCCGTTTGCAGACACGCGGGCAGGTGTCGCAACACCGGCAAGTGGTGTGAAGCGGTCTTCGGGGAATGTGAACGGAACCAATGCGGGGCGTGTTTCAGTGAGGTTTAGATTGAAATGGCGTGCGACGTCATAGGCGAATCCGGTCGCGCCCATCTTTGGGATGGATTTGCCACCAGTGGCAACCACAAGATTTTTGGCCGTGATTGGTTTTGAACCATTTGGGCCAGTCAAAACGGCAGAATATCCGCTTTCGGTCTTGATCAGGTTTTCAGCAGATGTCTGAAGGTGCAATTCGACACCTGCATCCTGCATCAGAGTGCGTAACATGGCCACAATCTCTTTCGCAGACACATCGCAAAAAAGTTGCCCCAGCGTTTTTTCATGCCATTTTATCCCGTGCTGATCCACCAGTTCGACAAAATCCCACTGAGTATAACGGGCCAATGCAGATTTCGCAAAGTGTGGATTTTGGGACAAGAACGCATGTGGCGCGCAATGCATGTTTGTAAAGTTGCAGCGCCCACCACCAGAGATGCGTATCTTTTCACCTGGTGCTTTGGCGTGGTCCACAATCACGACCCTGCCGCCAGCATTTGCCGCGCACATCATACCTGCAGCGCCAGCACCAATTATAAGAGTATCAATTTGCATATTCCAGCCCTTGCCTGACTGGATCTATACCGTCAAGCGCTACTGTGCGATTGGTTTAAAACACACTAGCCCACAGCAAAAAACCACGCTATAGATGCTGTAGATCCCGAAAAGGGACGTTTTGAGGCAGTGTAAAGGCGATTACCATGACAGAAATGGTCTATGGTGCAGTACCGGTTCAACGTGGTGAACCGATCCTTCCCAAGTGGTGGCGGACAATTGATAAGTGGACTTTGTCCTGTGTTTTGATCTTGTTCGCGGTTGGTCTATTGTTAGGGCTGGCATCTTCGCCGCCCTTGGCTTCTAAAAACGGGTTTTCTTCATTCCATTATGTCCAACGCCAAGCCCTCTTTGGCAGTATTGCGCTGGTAGTGATGTTGTTGACGTCAATGATGGCACCAATTTTGGTGCGTCGATTAGCTGTCCTTGGCTTTATTTGTGCATTTGTAGCACTTGCGATGCTCCCTTTCTTTGGAACAGATTTTGGGAAAGGCGCTGTGCGTTGGTATAGCTTGGGCTTTGCATCCCTTCAGCCATCTGAATTTTTGAAACCAGGGTTCGTGGTTGCAGTAGCCTGGATGATGGCGGCCAATCAGGAACTGAACGGTCCTCCAGGTCGCGCATGGTCTTTTGCGCTTTGCATTGCGATTGTTATGATGCTGGCGATGCAACCTGATTTTGGTCAAGCTTGCCTGGTTCTGTTCGGTTGGGGGGTCATGTATTTTGTAGCAGGTGCACCAATGATCTTGTTGGTCGCAATGGCTGGTTTTGTCGTGATGGGTGGCGTTATCGCGTACTCAAGCTCTGAGCACTTTGCACGACGTATTGATGGCTTCCTAAGTGCTGCGGATATCGATCCGACCACGCAGATGGGCTACGCAACCAACGCCATTCGCGAAGGTGGTTTGTTTGGTGTTGGCTTGGGTGAGGGGCAGGTTAAGTGGTCGCTTCCTGATGCGCATACCGATTTCATTATCGCGGTTGCCGCCGAGGAGTATGGCCTGATCATGGTTCTATGTGTTATTCTGCTTTATTGTGGTGTTGTCATACGTTCCTTGTTGCGCTTGGTGCGTGAACGCGATCCGTTTATCCGCCTTGCTGGCACTGGGTTAGCCTGCATGTTTGGTGTCCAGGCGTTGATTAACATGGGGGTTGCTGTGCGCTTGCTTCCAGCTAAGGGCATGACATTGCCGTTTGTAAGCTACGGTGGCTCTTCTGTGATTGCTTCGGGCATCGCCCTAGGTATGTTGTTGGCCTTAACTCGCACAAGGCCACAGGGCGAGATTAGCGAATTGCTGGGCCGAGGGCGTATACGATGAACTCACCGCTATTGTTAATTGCGGCGGGTGGTACTGGCGGGCATATGTTCCCAGCTCAAGCATTGGCCGAAGAGATGTTGAAAAAAGGGTGGCGCGTAAAGCTATCCACTGATGCTCGCGGCGCACGCTATACTGGCGGCTTCCCTCATACGACTGAGATCGAACAGATCAGCAGCGCGACTTTTGCGCGCGGTGGCATTTTGGCCAAGGCGCTGGTTCCGTTTCGCATTGCTGGCGGCGTTATTGGTGCGGTCTATCAAGTGTTGCGCGATCGGCCTGATGTCGTCATCGGCTTTGGCGGTTATCCAACTATTCCTGCGATGGCTGCTGCTACCTTATTGCGTTTGCCACGTATGATCCATGAACAGAACGGTGTCCTGGGACGTGTGAACACCTTGTTTGCGCCGCGCGTTGATGCAGTAGCCTGCGGCACTTGGCCGACTGACTTGGCAGCGGGTATTGAAGGCGTCCATGTTGGGAATCCTGTAAGGGGCAGCATTCTTGATCGTGGGGGGGCAGGGTACATCCAGCCTGGAGATTATCCGATGGATCTTCTGGTTATCGGTGGAAGCCAGGGTGCGCGGATTTTTAGCGACATTATTCCACCTGCAATTGCACAGCTACCTATCGATATTTTGCGCAATTTGCGTGTGAGTCACCAAGCACGCGGCGAAGACGAAGACCGCGTTCGGGACTACTATGCCTCTGAAGGTGTAAATGCTGAAGTCGCCTCATTTTTTCAGGATGTGCCCCGGCGCATGTCTGAAGCACAACTTGTTATCAGTCGTGCGGGTGCGTCATCTGTTGCGGACATTAGTGTAATCGGTCGGCCGTCGATTTTGGTGCCCTTCGCTGCAGCTACAGGCGATCACCAGACAGCCAACGCGCGCGGATTAGTTGATGACGGCGCTGCCGTCTTGATTCCAGAAAGTGCTCTGACGATCGACGCATTGAGCGAACAAATTGTTGCCATCCTCAGCGATCCTGCTGCGGCTGGAAAGATGTCAAATGCTGCATTGTCTGCAGGTAAACCCGAAGCAACACAAACGCTGGTCGAGATGGTCGAAGTACTAGCGAGTAAATAAAGGAGCATGCGCATGAACGCGGCCACTAAACTTCCCGGCGATGTAGGTCCAATCCACTTTGTAGGCGTTGGCGGTATCGGCATGTCAGGCATTGCCGAAGTGTTGCTTAATCACGGCTATGTTGTGCAAGGCTCGGATCTAAAGAAAACTAAGATCACGGACCGTCTGCACGAAAAAGGCGCATTGATCTTTGAGGGACAGAAAGCGGAAAATATCGATGATGCGGCGGTCATTGTTATCTCATCTGCTATTAAACCGGGCAATCCCGAACTAGACGCTGCACGTGCACAGGGCCTGCCAATTGTGCGCCGCGCCGAGATGTTGGCCGAATTGATGCGGTTGAAATCAAACATTGCAATCGCGGGAACGCATGGCAAAACCACAACGACCACAATGATGGCTGAGTTGATGGTTGCGGGTAGATTCGACCCCACGGTTGTGAATGGTGGGATTATCCATGCTTACGGTTCCAACGCGCGCGTTGGTTTAGGCGAATGGATGGTTGTGGAGGCCGACGAAAGCGACGGAACCTTTAACCGCTTGCCAGCCACAATTGCGATCGTGACCAATATTGACCCAGAACACATGGAGCACTGGGGTGACTTTGACACTCTACGCAAAGGGTTCTTGGACTTTGTTTCAAACATACCGTTCTACGGATTAGCCGTTTGCTGTACCGATCATCCAGAGGTTCAGGCCTTGGTTGGCAAAATCACCGACCGTCGTGTTGTTACATATGGTTTTAATGCCCAAGCTGACGTGCGTGCTGTAAACTTGACCTACAAAGGTGGAGTCGCACATTTCGACATCGCCTTGCAGGGCGAGGGGACAGTCATCGAAGGTTGCACGTTGCCTATGCCGGGTGATCACAACGTTTCAAACGCTTTGTCCGCCGTCGCAGTTTCGCGGCACTTGGGCATGAGCGGAGATGAAATTCGCGGTGCTTTGGCGAAATTTGGGGGCGTGAATCGCCGCTTTACCAAAGTGGGCGTAGTGGATGGTGTAACAATCATCGACGATTATGGGCACCACCCAGTTGAGATTGCCGCAGTCTTGAAGGCTGCGCGCCAATCATGTGAAGGTCGCGTCATTGCTGTTCACCAACCCCACCGCTTTACCCGTCTATCGCACCATTTCGAAGAGTTTTGTGCCTGCTTTAATGATGCAGACGTCGTTGGCATTGCAAATATTTTTTCTGCAGGTGAGGAACCTATCGAGGGTGCTTCGCGCGATGATCTGGTCGCGGGTCTTATCCGCCATGGCCACCGTCAAGCCTCTGCTGTTGGAAATGAGGCCGATTTGGTCCGTTTGGTGCGCGAGCATGCAAAGCCAGGGGATATGGTTGTATGTCTTGGTGCCGGTACGATTTCAGCTTGGGCCAATGCGCTACCTACACAGTTAGCGGGTATGCCATGACGCTTCTTTGGGCCTGCATCATCTGGGTCTTTTACTCCGTGGCGTCTGCCATGTTGCCAATGTGTCTTCAATACATTCCTGCTGTGATCCTGTTGATCGCCGCCCCAATTCTGACTGTATGGATTGGCATTCAATTAAATGTTTGGGTGTCTATTGTAGCTGTGTTCGCCTTTGGGTCGATGTTTCGCAATCCATTGCGTTACCTTTGGGCAAAACTGCTCGGCCAAAACCCAAAACTCCCGCAGGAGTTATTTGAATGACAGTCTCTCTGATCCTAGCGTGCCTTTGGGCATTGGTTGCAAATGTTTTGGCAATGACACCAAGTAAGGACTATCACTGGCGTAACGCCTACATTCTTATTGGTCTGGGCATTCCGCTGCTTGGTTTTGCTAGCTGGGAAAACGGCCCATGGATTGGCCTGATTGTTTTGGTCGCGGCCATAAGTGTCTTGCGTTGGCCGGTCGTCTATTTGACCCGCTGGGTAAAGTTAAAGTTAAAAGGTACTTCGGTGTGAGCGTCTTGATTTTTGTTTCACCGCTTGCGGCGTCGGCGGTGGTTAGTCTTTGGCTAGGCTTCAAGATGCGAATGATATTATTTGGGGCATGGCTATCGGCATTTATGGCATGGCTGGTTTTACTGTTACCTAGTGCGTTTGAAGAAGTCGCTCTAACTCAACCAGGATTGTACATGTTGGGCATTTTTGCTGTTTTTCATATCGCATCATTTGCCCTCGATATGTTGGTCGTACGTGCCCGTAATGCAGGGAATGAGGCATGATTGATCTGCCTGAAGTGCGTGGCCGCCTTACGCCAGCTCGTATTTTGTCAGACCTAACATGGCTTCGTGTTGGTGGTCCTGCCGATTGCTTGTTTCAGCCTGCAGATGTTGAGGACCTGTCGCAGTTCCTGAATGCGCTTGATCCAAATGTTCATGTTTTCCCTATGGGTGTTGGTAGCAATTTAATTGTGCGTGATGGGGGTATTCGAGCCGTTGTTGTTCGGATGGGCCGTGGGTTCAATGGTATCGAAGTCACAGGCAACCGCGTCACGGTAGGTGTCGCAGCATTGGATTCTCATGTTGCACGCAAAGCTGCGGACGCGGGTGTCGACCTTACGTTCTTGCGCACTATCCCTGGTAGCATTGGTGGTGCCGTGCGTATGAATGCTGGGTGCTATGGCAGCTATACAGCAGATGTGTTCGTTAAGGCGACCGCCGTTATGCGCAGTGGTGAGATTGTAACTCTCAATGCAGCCGATTTGAATTTCCAGTATCGCCAAACGAATTTACCTGAAGGCGCGGTGCTTGTTAGTGTTGTTTTGGAATGCCCATCAGGTGATCCTGCAGAATTGCACGCACGTATGGAGGATCAGTTGGCCAAGCGCGATGCGACTCAACCGACCAAGGACCGCAGCGCAGGTAGCACCTTTCGCAATCCTGCTGGCTTTTCCAGCACAGGGCAGGCGGATGACGTCCATGATTTGAAGGCGTGGAAGGTTATCGATGACGCTGGCATGCGTGGTGCAACGCGAGGCGGGGCACAAATGAGCGAAATGCACTCTAACTTTATGATCAATACCGGAGGGGCCACAGCGTCTGATTTGGAAGGATTAGGTGAGGAAGTGCGAAAAAAGGTTTACGATTCAAGTGGTATCACGCTACAATGGGAAATTATGCGGGTAGGTGAGCCAAAGGCCACCTAATTGGGTAAATGCCTGTAAAAGAAAGAAGCCGAAAACGGCAATAATAACAATAAGAACCATAAAATTGGTTCAGGACAAAGAGGCACTCTGGTGGGTCAGTCGAGCAGGACGCCCCGTACAGTTGCAGTATTAATGGGTGGCCCCTCGGCGGAACGAGAAGTGTCACTGTCCAGTGGACAAGCATGTGCTGCCGCATTGCGGGAAGAAGGATTTGAAGTGATCGAGGTAGATGCAGGCCGCGATCTTTCTACCATTTTAACAGATATCAAGCCTGATGCCGTTCTTAACTGCCTCCATGGCCGTTGGGGTGAAGATGGATCCGTCCAAGGTCTTCTTGAGTGGTTGGGCACTCCCTACTCGCATTCTGGAATTTTGGCGTCTGCCTTGGCGATGGACAAACAGCGGAGCAAGGAAGTGTTTGCGTCTGCTGGGCTGCCGATTGTCAAAAGTATAATTGTTAAAGCTGATCATGTACGCGCCAGGCATGTGATGATGCCACCATACGTTGTTAAGCCTAACAATGAGGGCTCTAGCGTTGGCGTCTATTTGGTCGACGAAGAAAACAACGGACCGCCACAGTTGGACAGCGACATGCCTGATGAGGTGATGGTTGAGGCCTTCGCGCCAGGTCGCGAACTAACGACAAGCGTGATGGATGGTCGGGCATTGACCGTTACAGATATTCTGACCGCCGGTTGGTATGACTATGATGCAAAGTATAAAGAAGGCGGCTCAACACATGTTGTCCCTGCTGATGTGCCATCTGAGATCTTTAAGCTGTGCCAAGATTACGCTCTACGTGCCCACTCGGCACTTGGCTGTAATGGGATCAGCCGTACGGATTTTCGTTGGGACGAAAGCAAAGGCGTTGAAGGTTTGATCCTGCTAGAAACCAACACACAACCGGGCATGACGCCAACCTCGCTGACACCGGAACAAGCACAAGCCGTTGGTATTAGTTTTGGCCAGTTGTGCCGCTGGATGGTAGAGGACGCGTCATGCAACCGTTAAGCCATTTGCGACAAACATCACGGCTTGATCCAGCGCCATCACGTTGGTCGTGGCGTTTGCAGCGACTGATGTTGACGCCTGTGTTCCGTTTCGGTTTGCGCATCGGGCTTCCATTTGTTTTGACCTTTGGGATTGGCCTTAGCTATCTATCTAACCCTGTTCGCCAATCTGCAATATCTGATGCGATTGCTAACACGCGCTCAAGCATCCAAGAACGACCAGAGTTCATGGTCAGCTTGATGGCGATTGATGGTGCAGGTACGGATTTGGCAGAAGATATTCGCAGAAACCTTCCGATTGACTTCCCAGTAAGCTCATTCGATTTGGATCTGGAAGCGATGCGTGAAGCTGTCATGCTGCTGTCGCCAATTGCCGAGGCGTCTTTGCGCATTCGCCCGGGAGGAGTTTTACAGGTTGATGTTGTGCCACGGGTACCTGTTGCAGTTTGGCGCAGCCATACATCTCTTTCTTTGCTAGATGCTGATGGCGCACATGTTTCTCACATTTCGTTCCGCAGTGATCGCGCAGAATTGCCGTTGATTGCGGGCGAGGGGGCAAATGAACATGTGGATGAGGCAATGGAATTGATCCGAACTGCGCAGCCTTTGGGTGAGCGACTGCGCGGAGTCGTACGGATGGGTGCACGTCGATGGGATGTTGTTCTAGATCGTGAGCAACGCATTCTTTTACCTACAACTGGGGCCGTGACGGCATTGGAACACGTTATTGCCCTTGAAGGCGCACAGGATGTTCTAAGCCGTGATGTGGCTCGCATAGATATGCGCCTTGGTGGGCGCCCAACAATAAAAATGAACAATGACGCTACACAAGAATTATGGCGCATCAGGCAGCTTCCGGAAAGTGGACAGTAGGAAAATGATGAATCTTTATGACAGCCAGCGCAACATGCGCAACATGCGAAAGATCGCGATGCAACGTGGTGTTGTCGCGATCTTGGATATGGGCAGTTCTAAGATTGCAGCACTTGTGTTGCGTTTTGATGGTTCAGCCAAAGTTGGCGATGACGGAGACATTGGGGCACTTGCTGGTCAGTCCGGCTTTCGGGTTATTGGTGCTGCAACGACACGTTCACGCGGGGTTCATTTCGGTGAAATTACTGCGATGCAGGAAACCGAACGCGCTATTCGTACGGCATTACAAGCAGCACAAAAAATGGCGGGCATCCGTGTTGATCATGTGGTCGCATGCTTTGCAGGGGCGGAACCACGCAGCTACGGTTTGGGTGCACAGATTCGACTCGATGGTCATGTTGTCACAGAAGATGATGTCGCACGTGTGATGTCACAATGTGATGTACCTGACTACGGTGGTGACCGTGAGGTTTTACATGCGCAACCCGTGAACTTTGCGCTTGATCATCGCTCGGGCTTATCTGATCCACGTGGGCAGTTGGGCAATAAACTTTCAGTTGATATGCACATGCTAACAGTAGATGCTGCTGCGGTTCATCACGTTGCTCACTGCATTAAGCGGTGCGATTTGGAGCTGGCGGGCATTGCGTCCTCTGCCTATGTTTCAGGTATGTCCACGTTGGTGGAGGACGAGCAAGAGTTGGGTTCTGCCTGTATCGATATGGGGGGCGGAGCGACCAGCATCTCTATCTTCATCAAAAAACACATGATCTTTGCAGACTCTGTTCGAATGGGCGGGGATCACGTTACGTCTGACATCTCATTGGGCCTTCAAGTGCCGACAGCGAATGCGGAGCGGATCAAAACATTCTATGGCGGCGTACACGCTACAGGCATGGACGACCGTGAGATGATTGAAATTGGTGGCGATACTGGTGATTACGAGCATGATCGTCGTACGGCCAGTCGCGCAGAATTGATCGGCATCATTCGGCCACGCGTTGAAGAAATTCTTGAAGAAGTTCGTGCCCGTCTGGATGCTGCTGGCTTTGATCATTTACCAAGTCGGCAAATTGTGCTGACCGGTGGCGGTAGCCAAATTCCTGGTCTTGATGGTCTTGCAAGCAAAATTTTGGGGCATCAGGTACGCCTTGGTCGCCCATTGCGCGTCCATGGTTTACCACAGGCTGCAACAGGTCCAAGCTTTGCTTCGGCTGTTGGCCTTTCGTTGTTTGCAGCCCATCCGCAAGATGAATGGTGGGACTTTGATATTCCTGCCGATCGCTATCCTGCACGTTCGTTGCGTCGCGCCGTGAAGTGGTTCCGCGACAACTGGTGATCCCTATATTTGCCTAATCCAACCAAATGACGTGGAAAGCGGCAAAAAACCGCCCACATTTTGCGTCGGTATTGCGTTTTTGGGATGACGTTACCGTTTGTTTTCGGTAAGATGGATGTGGTTAAGGCATAAAAACACCTGCAAATGTGGGTCAAAAAACAGGCGGACGCTCTAATGACACTCAATCTTTCGATGCCCGGACAGGACGAATTGAAGCCTCGTATCACCGTGTTTGGTGTCGGGGGCGCTGGCGGAAACGCAGTCAACAATATGATCGAAAAGCAGCTTGATGGCGTCGATTTTGTTGTAGCGAACACAGACGCTCAGGCTCTTCAACAATCAACTTCTGAAACACGCGTTCAGCTTGGTATTAAAGTTACTGAGGGGCTGGGTGCTGGTGCGCGTGCAAGCGTTGGTGCGGCGGCTGCGGAAGAAAGTATTGAGCAGATTGTTGACCACCTGGCTGGTTCACACATGTGCTTCATCACTGCCGGTATGGGTGGTGGTACTGGTACGGGCGCAGCGCCAATTATCGCGCAAGCGGCGCGTGAGTTAGGTGTTTTGACTGTAGGTGTTGTGACAAAGCCATTCCAGTTTGAGGGTGCCAAGCGCATGCGTCAAGCTGAAGACGGCGTTGAGGCTTTGCAAAAAGTTGTCGACACGTTGATCATCATTCCAAACCAGAATTTGTTCCGGTTAGCCAACGAGAAGACGACATTTACTGAAGCTTTCTCGATGGCTGATGATGTTTTGTATCAAGGTGTTAAAGGTGTTACCGATTTGATGGTACGCCCTGGTTTGATCAATCTAGACTTTGCAGACGTTCGTTCGGTGATGGACGAAATGGGCAAGGCTATGATGGGTACAGGCGAGGCAGAAGGCGAAGATCGCGCGATCCAAGCTGCTGACAAAGCTATCGCTAACCCGCTACTCGACGAGATTTCATTGCGCGGAGCAAAAGGCGTGTTAATCAACATCACTGGTGGTCAAGACCTTACATTGTTCGAACTGGACGAAGCTGCAAATCGCATTCGCGAAGAAGTTGATCCAGAAGCTAACATCATTGTTGGCTCAACATTGGATACCGAGCTAGGTGGCGTGATGCGCGTGAGTGTTGTTGCAACAGGTATCGATGCGGCTGATGTTAACGTTGAAATGCCAGTGGCACGCCGTAGCATGTCTGCACCACTCCCAGCCAGTTTTACAGCGGATGAGCCAGTGCTAGCTGCACCAATGGCTGCTGAACCAACATTCTTTAACGACCTGAACGTTCAAGAAGCTGCTGCATCTGATATGGCTGAAGATATTTTCAAAGAGAGAATAGCTGATTCATATGAAGTTCCGGCACCTGTTTATCAGCCTACTGTCGCTGAGTTCGAGCCACAGCACGAAGAAATTCAACAAGTTGAGCAGAGTTCATTTGTGGCACCACGCGCTCCGACACCGGGCAATCCATCACCAGAAGCGTTGGCTCGTTTGCGTGCTGCAGCTGAACGCGCCGCACCTGCTTCAGCACCAGCGCCTTTGCAAGAAGCTGATCGTCCGCGTTTTGGTATTAACTCTTTGATTAACCGAATGACGGGTCATGCAGAGCAGCGGCAAGAGCCGCAAGCTGTTCGCCATCAACCGTCAGTGCAGCAACAGGCTGCAGTAGCTCCTCAACCAACTGAGGCTGTGGATCCAGACCAAGAACGCATTGAAATTCCAGCGTTCTTGCGACGCCAAGCAAACTAAAGCTACCTACTGGATTTTGAGAAAGCTGCCTTCGGGCGGCTTTTTTCGTTATATAATAGTCGCTTATATGTGACTTGGCGCAATATTGCCGATATGTAACAACCATGTTTCAGTGTGTTGCAATGATTGAGTTGTGATTGTTTGTTTGGGTTCGTATTCAAATATCATCCAAGTACGAAACCGTGCGCCATTTTGAGGTCGTTTTGCAAACAACTGTTAAATCTTCGATTAGTTTCACAGGAAAAGGCCTCCATTCAGGCGAACCTGTTAGGCTAACAATTCTGCCAGCGGCGGCGGAATACGGAATTGGGTTTGCACGTACGGATGTTGTTGAAGGTGATAACCTAATCCCAGCACGATGGGACGCGGTGCATCGGTCGCCATTGTGCACCAGAATTCAGAACTCAGCTGGTGTAGAAGTTTCGACCGTGGAGCACATTATGGCAGCCCTTGCCGGATGTGGTGTACACAATGCGTTGATTGAGCTCGATGGCCCTGAAGTTCCAATTGTCGATGGCTCTGCCGTGCCATTTGTGCGTGGAATCATGCAGTGTGGTTTGCAAGTCTTAGGGGCCCCCGTGCGTGCCTTTGAGATTATGCAGACTGTTACTGTTATAGAAGGTGGGGCGATAGCAACGCTTGAGCCCGCAGACACGATGTATATCGACTTCCAAATCGATTTTGAAGATGCTGCTATTGGCAGTCAGCGCAAATCTTTGCGTCTGAACAATGGTAGCTTTGCCCGTGAGTTGAGCGATAGTCGTACCTTCTGTCGCCAAGCCGATGTTGAAGCAATGCAAGCGAATGGTCTTGCTTTAGGTGGGTCTTCTGGCGAAAACGCAGTCGTGTTTGAAGGTGATAAAGTTTTGAGCCCAGGTGGCTTGCGTCACTCTGACGAACCTGTGCGCCATAAAATGCTAGACGCCTTGGGAGATCTTGCTTTGGCGGGTGCACCTATTATGGGTCGCTACACTGGTACGCGTGCAGGCCACTCTTTGACTAACACGTTGCTACGTAAAGCATTTGCGACACCAGGTGCCATCCGAATGGTGGTTTGCGACTCTGAGATGACGCAGCGTTTGCCTGGGCATGGCTTGGTTTGGGACGAAATTCCACAAGTGGCCTAACCGTCAATTTTCCACTCAAAACGCCAGAATAATGTTTGCTTAAGTGCGTTGCGTGTTTGCAAGGTTTTGCATGTTAAATTAGTGTGCTAACAGCAATCTAACAAAGCGAAAACGAACAGGGTGAACGCGGTGAAGAAAGCATACATAGCGGACGGTAACTCTCGGAAACGTGCAGCACTCGCACTCGCAATGGTCGCGACTCTTTCAGCTTGTGGTGGTGGCTTTCTTGGCCAATCTGCGAACGGCATTTTCGTTCAAAATGAAGAGCCTCTGGGAAATTATACACCTGCGCAAATTTTTGAACGCGGTGAGTTTGAGCTAGAGAACAATCGGGCTGATGATGCCGCTTTCTACTTCGGTGAGATTGAACGCCTTTACCCCTATTCTGAATTCGCAAAACGCGCGCTGATTATGCAGGCTTTTGCCTTCCACCGTGAAAAAGAATATGCAGACAGCCGTTCTGCTGCGCAGCGATTTATTGATTTCTATCCAGATGATGATGACGCAGCTTATGCTCAGTATCTGCTAGCGCTGAGCTATTATGACCAAATTGACGAAGTGGGCCGCGACCAAGGGTTGACCTTTCAAGCACTGCAATCGTTGCGTGAGGTGATCGAGCGTTACCCAAACAGTGAATATGGAAAGTCATCCATTCTCAAATTTGATCTCGCTTTCGACCACTTAGCGAGCAAAGAGATGGAGATTGGCAGGTATTATCTGCGCCGTGATAACTACGCGTCTTCAATCAATCGCTTCCGTGTTGTGGTTGAGGATTTCCAAACAACATCACACACACCTGAAGCACTGCATCGCTTGGTCGAGGCCTATCTTTCATTAGGTCTTATCAACGAGGCGCAAACTGCGGGAGCGATTTTGGGGTACAACTTTCAATCGACTGAATGGTATGAGGACAGTTACAAGCTTCTCACTGGCAAAGGGCTGGAATTGAAGGCCTCAGGTGATGGTTGGTTGCGTCAGATCTATCGTCAAATGATCAAGGGCCGGTGGCTGTAATAAAGGGTGCAATGCACCTGACCGTATGGAACAAAACTGATGTTACGCGGACTTGATATCTCGAACATGCTGATCATTGATCGGTTGGAGCTCGCGTTTCGACCGGGCTTGAATGTGCTCACTGGCGAAACTGGTGCGGGTAAGTCTATCCTATTGGATTCACTAGGCTTTGTTCTAGGATGGCGTGGTCGTGCAGATCTTGTTCGCCAAGGTGCAGACCAGGGTGAAGTTACCGCATGGTTCGATTTGCCTATTGGGCATGCAGCACATGCGGTGCTTGAAGACGCGGGCCTTCCAGCAAGTGATGAATTGATATTGCGCCGTATCAACACCTCTGATGGTCGCAAGGCGGCATGGGTTAATGATCGTCGCTGTTCTGGCGAAGTTCTTAGGAACCTATCTGAAACACTTCTTGAGCTACATGGACAACACGACGATCGCGGTTTGCTTGACCCGCGTGGACATCGCGCCATCCTAGATGAGTTTGCGTCGTTGGACGGGGCCAAGGTCAAAACGCGCAAAACTTGGACAGCTATGGGCAATGCGCGTAAAGCATTGAAAGCTGCGAATGAAGCGGTGGATGCGATCCGTGCAGAAGAAGAGTTTTTACGTCATGCTGTTGCTGAATTGGGCAAGCTGTCACCGCAGCCAGGTGAAGACGAAGAATTAGATACACAACGCCGGATAATGCAAGGTGCAGAAAAAATCCGTGATGATGTAATCAAGGCGCTCGAAGCACTTGGTCAGGATGGTGCTGAAGGGCGAATGGGCAATGCGCTGCGCTGGCTGGATGGCGTCGCCGATAAAGCTGAAGGTCATCTTGAGGCACCTATTTCTTCATTAGGCCGTGCAATGGTCGAACTGGATGAGGCAATGGATGGAATTGTTTCATGTATCGATACCCTGTCATTCAATCCATCGGATTTAGAAGACACCGAAGAGCGCTTGTTTGCGATCCGTGCGATTGCGCGGAAATACGACGTCGCACCTGATGACTTGGCGGATCTAGCGAAGATGCTGGGTGCAAAGCTGGCTGCTTTGGATGCTGGTGACGCAGATCTTGCTAATTTACGCGCTGCTTTGACTGCGGCCGAAGCGGGATATGATGAGGCTGCTACTGCGCTCACCAATGCGCGCCGCAAGTCCGCAAGCAAGCTGGACAAGGCTGTGACGGCGGAATTAGCTCCGTTGAAAATGGATAGTGCTGTCTTTGAGACAGTAATTGAACCGGAAACGGCTGGACCGGAGGGGCGTGATATTGTCGCGTTCTGCGTCGCTACTAATCCGGGCGTATCATCGGGTCAGTTGAACAAGATTGCATCTGGGGGCGAGTTAAGTCGCTTTCTACTGGCTTTGAAAGTGTGCCTGACCGACGGTCGGGAGGGGCTTACTATGATCTTTGACGAAATTGACCGTGGTGTTGGCGGCGCAACTGCGGATGCCGTTGGTCGCCGTTTGGCGGCTTTGGCTGAAGGTGGTCAGGTTTTGGTTGTTACGCACTCTCCGCAGGTTGCTGCCCTTGGTGCGCATCACTGGCGCGTTGAGAAGTCTGTTTCCAAAGGGGTTACCACTTCTCGCGTTGTTCCTCTTTCGCCGGATGACCGCGTGGATGAAATTGCACGAATGGTTGCGGGTGACACAATTACTGAAGAAGCGCGCAATGCTGCTCGTGCCTTGATCTCGAAGGCTTTTTAAGCAGCCTAAGTTGATCCATGATATGCCTTAGGCCTCCCCGATGCGTTTTTTTCGCTTAGACTGGCTGTACACAAAGCCAGATCAGACTGTATTCCATCTATGAAATCCTACCTAAGTACCAAGATGACTAACGCATTTATTGCGTTTCAAGACGGCTGGAAAGTGCTGCGTCACGAAGGACCGGGGCAAATTCAGTTTTGGTTTATTGCACTCGCAATCGGGATTGTTGCGGGTTTTACTGCCTTGTTTTTTCGCAAAAGTATCGATGCCTTGCAATCTTTTCTTTACGGTACAAATGATTTGCAGACCCTACATAGCTTTGCAGAATCCCTCCCTTGGTATTGGATACTTATAATCCCAGCAATTGGTGGGCTTCTGGTTGGCTTGATCCTTCACAAGTTTGCACCGGACGCTCGGGCATGAAGCGTCGCGGATGTGATTGAGGGTGCTGCAATGAAAGAGGGGCGCGTTGAAACGCGTACTGGCCTAGCTTCAGCCATTCCACCATTCAGTACGCTTTCCTCCGGTGGGTCGACCGGTTGTTAAGGGCCCGTTGTTCACGTCGCTGCAGTCATTTCTACAAAGGTTAGTCGTTACATCCATGCGGATGGAATTACGGGGTGCGATCTGTTGGGGTGTGCGGTTGCTGCTGCGGTATCCGCAAGCTTTAACGCACCGATAGCTGGGGCGTTATAAGCGCTGGAAGTTGTCTTGCGCCATTTTGCAGTGCATGGTTTCGCTCCGATCGCTATTGCAGCGGTTGCAGGCACTGTAATCAATCGATCAGAATTCGGCGGAATGACAGAATATACGTTGAACGCTCCTGAAAGCCTTCAATTTTACGTTGAGTTGCCTGCTTTTATGATGCTTGGTTTGGTTTGCGGCATGGTCGCAGTCATCTTAATGCGCTCAATCTTTTGGGCGGATGATTTAGGGACGCAGGTGCAAAACCACATTGGTTTTCCGCGTTGGCTGCGTCCTGCAATTGCTGGGCTCATGCTGGGCGCAATTTCATTTTTTTTCCGCATATCATCGGTATTGGCTACGAAACTATGTCAATGGCACTCACGGGACAACTTGGCCTGCACGAGGTCATCGTATTCGCAGCACCGAAAATATTTGCTGTCGCAATCACGATGGCTGGTCGTATGGGGGGCGGGGTGTTCTCATCGGCTTTGATGATTGGTGCGCTCACGGGATTAGTCTTTGGATTGATTGCGACAGGCGTTTTCCCTGAGGTTTCGGGCACTGTCACATTATACGCCTTGGCCGGAATGGGCGCTGTAGCCGCAGCGGTTCTTGGGGCACCTATATTAACTACCTTGATCATGTTTGAATTGACTGGGGACTGGCAAACCGCACTAGCCGTGATGGTCACAGTTTCGATCTCGACGGCGTTGTCCTCGCGCATTGTGGATCAATCGTTCTTCCTTACACAAATAGAACGACGTGGAATCCACTTGGCTGCAGGACCACAGGCTTATTTGTTGACGATGTTCCGCGTTGCCAGCATTATGCGCAAATTGGATGACCCTTGTGCTGCTAACGAGGATGCTTGTTGGGAAATGATCGGTTACGGCATCTATGTGGATGGAAATGCGACGCTTGAAGCTACGATGCCAATCTTTGATGGTGCGTCTGTTCCGTTCATTCCCGTGGTCACATTAAGTGGCGAAGACAGCCCGCCAGAGTTGTGGGGTGCCGTCTTCCATGTAGACGCGCTTAAGGCTTACAATCGTGCACTGGCCGCAATTGCGGCTGAAGAACACTCCTAAATCTTTATTAGATTGGTTTCGTTGCCGCAGTCAGCCATTTGGCGGAATTCTCAGATACACGATCTGCGAGGTATTCAAACGTCTGCGTATGATACGCATTTAGCCAAGTACGGCTCTCAGTATCCAACATTTCGGTGACGATTAGGCGTCGATCAATCGGTGCAAATGTCAACGTGCGCCAATTTAGCATAGCGCGATGATCATCCCCGCCTGTCAGCGCGGGTGCCTCTTCGACCACAATCAGGTTTTCGATGCGAATTCCAAACTCACCTTCGCGGTAATACCCGGGTTCGTTGGAAAGGATCATACCCGCTTGAAGTGGTACCGTGCTTGCGCGGCTTAGGCGTTGTGGTCCCTCGTGAACACTTAGATATGCACCGACGCCGTGTCCTAGGCCATGATCAAAGTCTTGGCCTGCCATCCATAAGGGAAGGCGACCAATCATCTCAATATCGCGCCCTGCAAGACCCTTTGGCCAACGCAGGCGGCTCATAGCGATCATCCCCATCAACACACGTGTAAAGGCTACGCAGGCCTCTGTTGGCGGCGTTCCAATCGCAATGGTCCGCGTGATGTCCGTGGTGCCATCAAGATATTGCCCGCCACTGTCTAAGACGATCAGATGGCCATCATCCAAGGTGCTGTCTGTTTCTTCAGTCACTCGGTAATGCATGATTGCACCATTTGGGCCGGTGCCCGCGATCGTCTCAAAGCTGATGTCTTGCAATGCGTTGTCGCGGCGGCGGTAACCTTCAAGCTGCGCAACAACTTGGGTTTCTGTCAGAGTGCCAGCGTCTTGGGCGTCAAGCCATGCAAGCAGCTCCACAATGGCGGCACCATCACGTAAATGAGCTTCAGAGCTGCCTGCAATTTCGGTAGCATTTTTACAGGCTTTGGGGAGGGCGCAAGGCTCGTCGCCCCAAACCACGCCATTGCCAATCGCATCAGCAACAATCATCGGAACTGATGATTTGTCCAAACGGACCTTCGGCTTCAGTCCTTCAAGGTGCTTTAGAAAATCTGATGGGTGATGAACATGCACCATATTACCTAAGTGACCATCAAGCCCATCTAGTTTGGATGGCGTCATAAACAGGTCAACAGAAGTGTCCGCATTCAAAACTGCAAAGCCTTGGGCGATTGGATTGCGTGGAATGTCGGCACCACGAATATTCAAAAGCCAGCACACTGAGTCGGGTAGGGTTATAACAGCGGATGTTTGGTCCGCTTTGATTAGGTCTGCTGCCAGCCGAGTGCGCTTGTCCTTATGGCTTTCGCCGGCAAACTTCATTGGATGAACCTTTGCAGCTTCGCTTGCTGGTGCCGGCTGGTCTGCCCAAATGCGATCAACCAGATTGTCACAAGGTATCAGCGTCACGGCTGTCCCCGTCAAAGCTGTGCGGGTCTGTTCAATCTGGGCTACTGTATGTAGCCAGGGGTCAAAACCTACTTCTCCACCCTTTGGCAATTGCTCGACCAACCAGTTGGCCAATGAAGTTTCAGGCCAGGGAACGGGCGTATATTCTGATGCAACTTGGGATTTTACTTGGGTGCGGTAACGCCCATCTATGAAAACGCCCGCGCTGTTGTTCAATACTGCGCAAAAACCGGCTGATCCAGTAAAACCTGTCAGCCATGCGAGCCGCTCATCATGCGCAAAAACATATTCGCCCTGATGAGCATCCGCGCGCGGAATCAAAAAACCATCCAAGCCTTCGCGCATCAATTCAACGCGCAACTCCGCCAAACGGGGTGGGCCTTGTTCAGGACGCGATGTCACCTCAAACGATTGAAACACTACACCACTCCTTCATCAACTTTACCCAGTAAATTCTCGCCTGAAAGGCGAAACAAGCTAGCGTTAGCTGGCCCGCTTCATCCCCATAACACGTGCCCGTGCACGTGGGTCTGAGTCAAACAATGCAGCCAATTGTTCGGTCATTGCACCAGCCAATTGTTCCACATCCGTAATGGTCACAGCGCGATCATAATATCGCGTCACGTCATGACCGATCCCAATTGCCAACAGCTCAACCGCGCGACGTTTTTCGACCATCTCGATCACATCACGCAGGTGTTTTTCTAAGAAGTTGGCTGGGTTTACTGACAACGTGCTGTCATCCACAGGCGCACCATCTGAAATTACCATCAAGATTTTGCGGGCCTCAGGGCGGGCCATCATGCGGCGATGTGCCCACTCAAGTGCTTCACCATCGATGTTCTCTTTCAGCAATCCCTCTTTCATCATCAAGCCCAAATTTGGACGGGCGCGACGCCATGGGGTGTCACCGCTTTTGTAGATGATGTGCCGCAGGTCATTCAAACGACCTGGCTGTTGTGGACGGCCATCGTTCAGCCATGCCTCGCGGGCTTGGCCACCTTTCCACGCGCGTGTGGTAAAACCAAGGATCTCGACCTTAACACTGCAGCGCTCAAGGGTGCGGGCCAAAACATCTGCGCAAATAGCTGCAATCGAAATCGGACGACCTCGCATCGAACCTGAGTTGTCTAACAGCAAAGTCACACAAGTATCGCGGAATTCAGTGTCTTTCTCCACCTTAAAGGACAGAGGCGTTGTTGGATTGGCAATAACACGGGCCAAACGGCCAGCATCCAATGTGCCTTCTTCAAGATCAAACTCCCAAGACCTGTTTTGTTGCGCTTGAAGGCGTCGCTGTAGCTTATTAGCCAAACGGCTCACAGCACCTTTGAGAGGTTCGAGCTGTTGATCCAAATAGGCACGCAAGCGTTCCAGTTCGACAGTCTCTGCCAAATCCTCTGCGCGAATTTCTTCGTCATGTTCAGTTTGGTAAACCAGATAATCGGGATCAGCGTCTGAAATAGGCTGCGGGGCAGGTGGCTCCATCGGGGCTTCTCCGTCAGGCATTTCAGCCTCTTCGCCCACCTCTTGATCTGCCATCTCATCCATAGAGACTTGGGCCTGAGAGGCGTCTTGTTGTTCTTCTTGGGACTGTTCGGCAGACCCTTCAGTTTCTTCTTCGTCAGTGTTGTCGTCACCGGTGCTATCTGGGTCTTGTTCTTCTTCGCCGCCGTCTTCTGCTGTGTCATCTTGATCATCGTCGATCTGATCGGGGTCTTGGCCCAATTGATCGCCGTAACCCAAATCCTTGATCATTTTGCGCGCGAATTTGGCAAAATCAGCCTGATTGTCCAAGATTGCATCAAGGTTTTCTAAGGTTCCACCAGCTTGTTGCTCGATAAACGGACGCCATAGCTCCATCACATTCGCAGCACCAGATGGAAGGTCGCGACCAGTGGCAAGGTGGCGGATCAAATAACCCGCAGCCACGGCCAAAGGCGCATCTGCGGCTTGTTTAACTTGATCATAGCCTTTTCGCATAGCGTCATGGGCGATCTTTGCGTCGATGTTTCCAGCAGTCCCAGGCATGTCGCGTGCGCCAACGGCTTCGCAACGTGCGGTTTCCATGGCTTCGTACAATTCACGCGCCATTTCCCCTTGGGGGGTATAGCGGGCATGGGTTTGACCATTGTGGTAGCGACGATTCAGGGCCATCGCATCCGCAGTGCCACGCGCGAGCATCACTTCGTCACGCGTCATGCGGCGTGATACTTGGGGGAGGCGCATAGCGTCGCCTGACAATCCCGCAGGGTCGACGGAATAGCTGACGTTCAAGTCAGGATCGTTGGCCAATACTTTGGTGGCCTCAGAAAGAGCCTTTTTGAACGCGTCTGCTGGGTTGTCCGATTGGGTCATTAGCTTAGCCCTGCTTTATGTTCGTTCAAATGTGCGCGGCCAACTGCGAGATCGGTCAACAGTGTGACGTGGACATCAAGTGCATCGATCACGTTATAACCCACATCACGCCCGTCGAACGCTAGGTTTAAATCGGTACCCGCCAAAACAATAGCTTCGGCACCTTGGTCAATCAACTTGCGGCCTTCTTCAATGAAAAAGGCGCGCTGTGTGTCACTGCATTCGCTTGACAGAGCAATCTCGATATAAATCTCTCCGACAAGGTCTAATGTGTCGGTTGGCACCAAAGCTTTAGTCTGAGCCAATTGGCCGTATAACCGTGTGTTCATTACAACCTTGGTGCCCATCAGGCCAACCGCTTTGAAACCTTGGGCGGCAAAGTATGCGTCCAACGGGGTGACTGCACTGATCATTGGCAACGAAGAGAGAGATACGGTTTCATCGAAACAGAAGTGGCCACCAAGCGAGGTGATCACTGCGCATTCTGCTCCTGCTGCTGTCAACCGATCAATTAGCTTTGCATAAGCGATGGCTTGGGCATTTTTGTCGCCCGCCTCATTGTTACGCAGCAGCTCATTCACATCGGCATTTACGATGGTCAAATCCAATGCGCCACCCGCATCACGAACAGCAGCGCTGAGGCGCTGGTAGTAAGCGACGGTTGATGCAGGACCTATTCCACCGATCATTCCGATATGCATATTGTCTCCCTGTTGAGCATTATCCCAAGCTTACGCTTGCAGCACTTTCTGGCAATTCTTCATCGAACAAACGTTGGTAGAACTCAGCAACCGTTTGGCGCTCCAGTTCGTCACATTTGTTGAGGAAAGAGAGGCGGAAGGCGTAGCCAACGTCGTTGAATATCTGCGCATTTTCAGCCCATGCAATTACGGTACGCGGTGACATAACAGTCGACAGGTCGCCGTTCATGAATGCGGTGCGGGTCAGGTCGGCGACAGTGACCATCTGTTTGATGATTTTGCGGCCAGATTCTGTGTTGTAGTTCGGGTTCTTTCCCAGAACGATCGCAGTTTCCGCATTGATGGAAAGATAATTCAACGTGCTCACTAGTGACCAACGGTCCATTTGACCTTGGTTGATCTGTTGTGTGCCGTGGTAAAGGCCTGTTGTGTCGCCCAAGCCAACAGTGTTCGCAGTCGCGAAAATGCGGAAGAACGGGTGCGGGGTGATCACTTTGTTTTGGTCTAGCAAGGTAAGTTTGCCGTCTTTTTCCAAAACGCGCTGGATCACAAACATAACGTCTGCACGGCCTGCATCGTATTCATCAAACACGATTGCAGTTGGGTTGCGCAGGGCCCATGGCAGGATGCCTTCTTGGAAATCAGTAACCTGTTTTCCTTCTTTCAGTTTGATGGCGTCTTTACCAATCAAATCAATACGCGATATATGGCTATCCAAGTTCACGCGAACAGATGGCCAGTTCAAGCGGGACGCAACCTGTTCGATGTGCGTTGATTTACCCGTACCGTGATACCCTTGGATCATCACGCGGCGGTTGTGGCTGAAGCCTGCAAGGATCGCCAGGGTTGTATCAGGATCGAACTTGTAGGTGTTGTCTTCTTCAGGGACGCGCTCTGTACGGTCGGCAAAGCCTTTTACAACCATGTCCGTATCAATCCCAAAGACGTCACGAACAGAAATATCCTGCTCTGGTTTTGCGTTGATATCCATTGCGTTGTCGGCCATGTGCGTCGTCCTTCATTGTATATGTAATGGCTCAGAATAAAGCCGTACTTCGTGGTGCAACATATCTTTCGCAAGGACAAGGGGAAGGGCCAATAACGAGACCTGAATGGGGCCAGTTCGCCGCGCCACCGTCTAGGTGTCGATATATTCAGTTTGAATAGTTAGAGTGATTGGGCGGCGGATAAAGGTTGCCCAATCAAATTTATAAAACCTTGCTGGTTAGTCTTTAAAGCTGCGGCTGCCCTTTAGTTGATCCCACGCCCATACGACTTCTTGCAATTGTTCTTCTTGAGAGCGGTCGCCACCGTTCATGTCAGGGTGAAGAATTTTAATCAGCCCTTTGTAAACTTTTCGAATTTCAGGTTTGGTCGCGTTGTCAGCAACTTCCAAAATCTCTACAGCGCGACGTTCCATTGGTGGTAGTTTCTTACCAACAGTTCCGCCTTTACGGCCTGGGTTCTGGGTGGAATTGGCACCCAAGACTTGATGTGGGTCCTCAATGCCTAAACGTGCCCAGGCTCGTGCCTCGGGGTCGCCGATGGGTTTTGTAGGGCGTTCCCATACCTTATCTTCGGACTGCTGGGCGTTGATTTCAGCCTCAGTTGTACCGTCAAAAAAGTTCCATTTCAAATTATATTCACGCACGTGCGCTTGGCAGAACCAGAAGAAGTCATCAAGCACGTCTGGTGCTTTGGGCGCGCGGTACTTGCCGGCCTCCTGACAATTATCATGATCGCACAGGCGCGTTGATGTCTCGGATGCTCCAGACATGCCGCGACGACCGCGTGGGTTTTTCTTTTTCGAGGTGGATACGGACATATCGAATCCGAATGGATCGGGCTTTGGCATCAATTGGACCTTTTCTACTCTAGCGATGCACTTTAGAAGAATGGTTGGCAGTGTGAAGGGGCTAGGAACAAAATGAGCGAAAAAATGTCTGTTGCAAAAGAAATCGAAATGCGTTTGCGTGAAGGGCTCTCACCGCGCGAGCTTGAGGTTGTTGACGACAGCGAAAGTCATCGTGGGCATTCTGGGTTCCAAGAAGGTGGCGAAAGCCACTTTAACGTATGTATGCGCGCTACAGTGTTTGAGGGTAAATCACGCATCGCGCGCCACCGTTTGGTACACAGCACTATGGGTCCCGAATTGATCGGCCGCATCCACGCATTGGCGTTAGATTTAGACGTCTAGATTAGAGTTTAAGTACTTGAATTTACTGATGAACGGCGTGCTGTAAGGGATTGCAGTGAATCCGTCATACTTGCCACTTCATTGAGCTCTTCGGCTCCGTTATCGATTAGCATCTGCGTCGCACCTTCGCCGCCTGCAGGGCGCTCAGGATCTAACTGCTCATCGGCCTTAAATTCAGGTTCTTCATCTGTGGTAATAGGGGCGATAAACACCCCAGGAGAGAAGGCCGCAATGTTGTCTATTCTGGGTTTGCGGAACACCAAAACATTGCGCCACTCGGTGGTTGAACCAGTTAGGCCAACACGTTCGGTTGAGGGCAAAGTTTCTGCGCGTTGAAACTCCCAACCACCATTACCCATGCGGTTCATCAGGTCTTCAAGTGCGTTGGAGAAACGCGCCTCTGGGCTTTTAATGCCCTTAGCCTTAAGGCCTTTGGTCGGTGCTGGAACAACGCTGTATTGATATATGGACATGACGCACCTTTGGTTTCTCCGCAGATATAGCAAGGGTAGAATGAAGGGAAAAGCCCCTGAAATAGCCCTAAATGCAACATCGGTATTATGTCAGTATCGTGTCGGTATTTGATCGGTGGACATGATCAATGTTGGCCGGATGAAATCGCGTCTGAATTGACAGTTGCCTCACCAGATCCTGTTAGGATTTCTTAACGATCACGCAAAATGCAGATGCATTTTAAAATACAGATCGATGTTTGGGAAATTAGAATCCTTGGATCGGAAAAACGAAGGTTTATGTGCACAGCAAAGTCTCATTGGTAGGGAAATTGCGTCTGAACTCCCGATCAGTGAAACCGCCTGACGAAGTTTTGCGTTACTGGCAGCACTTAAGCTGCGCGGTTTATCAGATTGTTCCAGAATACCGGTGCAGAGGTGGAACGTTCGCGGATCAGGTTCGCTTCATGTCTTTTGACAACGTGACGGGCAAGGCGGCCATAGCTTTCAGGCAGGGCGCGAAGTTCTGGGAACAACCCTAAGGCCTCTTCGCGTGTTTCATCGTCAAAACTGTTTAGGCCGATCGCGCGGGGATGAAAGCGGTCGCTGTCACAGCCGCTTGAAACCAAAACTTGATGCTCTTCAAACATGAGGTGATGATAGCAGACATTGCTCCGGGTCTCTTTGACGATTGTTTGACCATTCACCAGACGTTTCGCTGCGCAGAATACTTCGGTGCTTCCAGTAATTAGAGAAAAGGTTGGGTCTTTAATCAGCAAACGGTGCATGGACGAAAACCACAGGTCGCGATCAGGTAGGTAGGCCAGGGCCAAGCGAGTTTTTGGAAACGCGGATTGGCTGCAGTGCATCGAATTTTGACCCGATCCCAAGCTGAATATCGCGTGATCCTACCCATGAAATCAGTTAGATCCCATTGTCAGGGTTATAACCTGATCGCCTGCGCACAGGTCTTCGATTGGCGTGGGCCGTAGGGGTGTTGATCAAAGTGCCCGCAACGAAACGCGGTGCTTCATCGGTGCCCTTGATGGTGATGGTTGAAGTGCCGTTTGTTGAGGTGGCTATGAAAACCACAGTCAGTGTTTCGCCCGTATTGAGGGCCTGAATGGACGCGTTGGCGTTGTTTGCGCTGTAAGTCCATACACCATCGTCATCAATCACAAGGGTAGAGCCATATACCCCAGATATGGTTTCTGCCGTCCACTGGCCTGCTTCATTGTTAAAGAAGGGGCCAAAGTTGATGTCGCCCGTCGCAGTTAGAAAACTGCCCACGATACCTGCGTCCTCGGTTACGGCACCTGTATCTGGTTGTGGAAAGCCCATTGTCTGTTCCTACATCCTATTAGAGGCCTAAGTGGAAGGAGTGCACACGGTTCTTACGCACTGACGAGTCGCCGCGCACCACCTTGCGGGTTCGTCCACCTTTGCCCAAACGCGCGAAATAGAACGGTCCTTTGGTTGGGGTGCGCGCAATATGTCGTGCAACCATTCTGCCGTGGCTAAAGGGCGCAAGAATATCGAGGAACCATAGGTTTGTACCGCTGGTCCAATCCTTTTCGGTCGGTGGAACTTGATCATAGATCATGCGCTGGCTCACCTCGTCTGAAAGGCGTGCCCAAATTAGGGCAGCGCATGCTTGATCGCCGTCATTTGTCAAGAAGTGAATGGTGTCATTGTTGATGGCAGGGATGAACAATCGCGATAAGGCCTGAACCGGGAGCTTTTTGTGCAGGGGGCAATAGGAGGCAAGCATACTCAGTCTCCCAAAGGAGGCCATTTGCGTATCATTCTAATTTTGTGCACTTTTAGCACCCTTCGGGTGTTGTTGTGCGTTTTTTAACCTGCTCATTCCGTATCTTTTTTTGTTTCAGAATTTAAAACAATGCTGGGCTGTAACTCATTGTGAGCCAAGACTTTTGAGTTGAACGAATTTTTGCGTGCTCATTTTATAACAATGAATGTGTTGGATTGGTTGCCGTTAAAACGCAATCAAGCGGCAGATTGCTCTGCCGCTTGAGAAAATTTGATAGCAGTGTTTGGTGGACTGATCCTTAGCCTTTAAGGGTTTTCGCAACCAATTCGTTCACGGCCTTAGGATTGGCTTTGCCGCCAGTGGCTTTCATAACCTGACCCACGAACCAGCCAGCAAGCTTTGGGTTTTCAAGGGCCTTGGTCACTTGATCCGGATTTGCCGCAATGATTTCGTCTAGGGCCGCTTGGATCGGACCAAGGTCAGTCACTTGTTTCATGCCCTTGGCTTCAACGATCGCAGCAGGATCACCGCCTTCAGTATAGACGATTTCGAACAGGTCTTTTGCAATCTTGCCGCTAATTGCGTCCGATGAAATCAGATCAATAATGCCACCCAATTGGGTGGGTGAAACAGGGCTTTCGGTGATGTTTTTGTCATCCTTTTTTAGGCGACCAAACAATTCGTTGACTACCCAGTTGGCCGACATCTTGCCATCACGACCATTTGCCACGTTCTCAAAGTAACCAGCGGTTTGAACGTCAGCTGTCAGAACAGATGCATCATAGTCTGACAGTTTAAAATCATTGATGAAGCGTGCTTTTTTCGCGTCTGGCAATTCTGGCAAATTGGCTTTGATATCATCAACCCACTCTTGCTCGATTTCCAGTGGCAATAGGTCTGGATCAGGGAAATAACGATAGTCGTGCGCTTCTTCCTTTGAGCGTAGCGGCGAAATCTCACCTGTGTCAGGGTTCCACGCAATTGTATTTTGCTGGATTTCACGACCGTTTTCCAATTCGCCAATTTGGCGTTTGGCTTCGGCCATAATTGCCGCTTGGATAAAGCGCATGGAGTTCATGTTTTTCAGCTCGCAGCGCGTGCCAAGGAACGAGAAGTCATCGCCGTTTTCACGGAATTTTTCGTAATCACCCGTGCGGCAGACAGATACGTTTACGTCAGCCCGCAGGTTACCGTTTTGCATATTGCCATCAGATGTGCCCAAATATTGAACGATCTGGCGGATTTTAGCGATATAGGCCGCGGCCTCTTCGGGGCTGCGAATGTCTGGTTTGGATACGATTTCCATCAGGCAAACACCTGTACGGTTCAAATCGACGAATGACATGTTTGGGTCCATGTCGTGGATGGATTTACCCGCGTCTTGTTCCATGTGGATGCGTTCAACGCGCACCGTGCGTGCGGTCCCGTCACCCAATTCAACCAAAACTTCGCCTTCGCCGACAATCGGCTCGTAAAGCTGAGAGATTTGGTAGCCTTGTGGCAAGTCGGGGTAGAAATAGTTTTTGCGGTCAAACGCTGATTTCAGGTGAATTTCAGCGTTCAGGCCAAGGCCTGTGCGCACCGTTTGCTCAACGCAATATTCGTTGATGACAGGCAACATGCCAGGCATGGCGGCATCAACAAAGGCCACGTTTGAATTTGGCTCTGCGCCGAATTTGGTTGAAGCACCTGAAAACAGCTTGGATTTTGATGAAACCTGCGCGTGCACTTCCATACCAATGACCAGTTCCCAGTCATGTTTGGCACCAGCAATCGTTTTGATTTTTGGCAATTCGTAAGTCAGATCAAGCATCATTGTCTCCTGTGCGCAACGTAGCAAGGCGGTTTTAGGACAGGGGGGGCAGAGGAGCAAGGGGGGACGAGGTGATCTAAGGCCGCCACCGTGGTTAACTTTGACGCCCGGGGGCTTTCCAACGCCATTTCGTCGCATCGACTTTGGCAAGAGGACCAAACACGGTCGTTTTATTCGCTCAATTATGCATTTTGTTTGGAGTTTTTCAGTTTGGTAAACGTTATTGCAGTCCCACTGCCATAACATAGCTTAATGGCAGGGCAATCTTTGCACGAAAGATATGTAACAAATTGCTTTAGAAACGAAATTCCGAAAACAGTCGACCTGTCTGATTTCATTGACGCCTTTTACAAACACCCTTGTTTCGTCTAGAACGGTTGGTGTTATCTTTGGCAACTACTGGTCGAATGCGCGACGTTGATATCACGGCACTGTCAAAAGGGCAGGTGGATCGAATTTCCGTTTGGCAGGTTGAGACACGCCTAGACGCGCAGATATTGTTGTCTGCTGGCGGGACGAAATCTTGGTTGATGGTTGAGGAGATGGAAAGCAGAACACGATTGTATTTTGGATCGGTTTTGGTTCCACGCCCGTCAAGCGTTGAAGTAACCCCCCCTGAAGTGAGTTGGTTGATCAACAGCCTGATGGGCGCGCATCTAATGTATTCGCGATTGTTACTGGGCGCTGCTGCGCGTCGGTTGTCTTAGAACGCCTAAGCTGGTTGGCCGATTGTGCCACCATCCGTGAAGGTAATTCGGTTTCCGTTGGCAATATCGCGGCGGAACACGTTGCCGATGATGTGAAGTGCATCTGCCTCGACCGTAGCTGCGAAGCGATCAGGACAGCGAACGAACAGTTTATTGCCAAATCCACTTGCTGCATGCGCTCATAACATTGGATGTCGCTCAGTCAAATATTCGCGGATAATCCATTTGGCACAATCACCTATCTGGTTACGAATTTGGTCAGCTTCATCGTTACCGCCGGTTGCATTGCCCATAGCGTGGGCGCAATATGCCGCGAGAAGGTTAACTGTGTATTGGTCTTTCGTGCGCTTTAGAATGTCACGCTAACCATCAACGAAGAATTCAATATCTAGTCTTGCACAGGTTGTGTCATCGCAAGCAATCGCGTCGAACTGGACCCAAGTGTATGCACCAGCATCCCAAGTGTCCTGTTTCCAAGCTGCCGTGCGACGTGCCTCTAGCTCCAGAGTGTCATAGTCACCAAACCAACGTGGTAAAAGGTGATTGCCCATTGAACGCAAGATCCGCGCATTGCTGGGATCAAGGTTGATCAAAGTGGCATAAGCATCTGCGATCTTTGCGTTTCCATCTTGACGGCCCGAACGTTGTACGCATTCTGCAGCTGCCAAGAAGTTGGGCTTTGGTTTTAGTTCGCTGAAAGGGGCAAGAATATCGGCAGCGCGGTCAAAATGGGCGCAAAACGCATTTTGGTTGGTTTCGCTGACGTCTATGCCAAAATGGCTGCCGCGCCATGACCATCCCATGTCTATGTGCGCATGCGCAACAACAGTTGCGATGGCATAATCGGATGGGCTCTCAGCAAGAACAGTTTCTAATTCTTCGATGCCTGCAAGCATTGGGGCCCTATGCGTTCGCCGTCGAAACGTGCGGATATGGCGAATTGGTTAAAGAAACAGCAATACTGGGCACCATTGGATGACCTGCGGCCATGTAGACGCCCTTAAGTTAGACGAACCCGAAGTGTTGTCGCCGTGTGGTATAGCCATGTGCATGGAGCTGAGTTTCCAGCGCGCGGTGGTTGGGGCAGGCTTCAAACGGGACTTTGATCTTTTGCCCTGATGACAGGACCAGTGTGCAGCGCACGGACAGGTCCAACCTTGTGTCCAGTTTAATATGATCGATCAGGCTTGCAGCTGCGCTGTTGTCACGTTTCCCCGCATACCATGCGATTTGATCGCGGTTGACTATAATCCCAGAGGCGCGAGCGCTGATAAGGTCATAGACGGCGGGTAGGGTGAATAGGAATACGATCATCGCCAACCAAGGTGCCATTTCGACCCTTAGCAATAGAAAGGCCAGAACCACCCACACTGACAAAGTGACAATGAGGGTGGTCCAGTTGCGCCCGATCGCGCGGTAGGTGAATTCAGGCGTGTCTAGTTGGGCGTTAGGCACTGCGGATACGGCTAATCATTTCAGCGGTGTCGCGGCTTAGGTTTGGTGTGTTTTCGATCCGGTCTAGTTGAGTGCTGATCAAGGACTGGCGGATTTGGTCATACCGACGCCATGTTTGGAAAGCCGAACACATGCGTGCTGTGGTCTGTGGGTTTACAGGGTCTAGTTTGATCAACCAATCAGCCAATAGTGCATACCCTGATCCGTCTTTAGCGTGAAAGCCCGCGTGGTGTCCTGCCAACGCGCCCAGCGTGGCACGGAAGCGGTTAGGGTTCTTCCAATTGAACAGCGCATGTTTGGTCAATGCCGTGGCGGTGTCCGCTGCATCGTCTGGTTTGGAGCAACCAACCTGAAGGCCAAACCATTTGTCCATGACCAGACGATCATCTTTCCATTGCGACTCGAACTGAGCCAAAGCCGTATCACCGATCCCTGCACGGATAAGAGAGGCGAGGGCTGAAAGCTGTTGGGTCATGTTGGTTGCATTGTCATATTGGGCCTGTGCCAACGCGCCACCGTCCGAGCGGTTGATCAGTGCCAGAACCAGGTTCGCAAGCGAGCGTTTACCAGATTGTTCTGCATCGGGTTTGTAATCACTGTTGATTTGGTTGGCGTCATAGGTGGATTGTAGTTGCGGGGCGAAGGCATCCGCTTGGGCCTGTTTCATGCCATCCATAGCAGACCAGATTGCGTCTGGATCTGGGATTTCACCAATCGCGTGCAGTTTGGTTGCCAGTTCAGCCCCATTGGGGAAATCAAGCATCAGGGTGCGATAGGCAGGATCAAGGTTTTCGTCCCCTATGATCTTAGACAAACCGTCAAGGTATGCAGGATCAACTGGTGTGCTGCGTGTGATGCTAGCGATTAAACTGGCCTCGGCCAAGGTGTCACCAGCCTGCCAGCGATTGAACGGGTCAGTGTCATGGGCCAACAGAAATGCGTAGTCAGCTTTATGATCCATCACCACAGGGGCAGAGAAGCCGCGCAAGACGGATGCGACGGGGCGTTTTTTTTGGCCAGTAAAGGTGAAGGTCTGTGTGGTCTTAGTCACTTCCAGCACCTGCGTGCCCATTGTTTCAGACCCATCAGGGGCCAAGAGGCCCACAGCCACAGGGATCACTTGGGGCTGTGGATCAGCTGTTGTGGCGCTGGGCGGGGTGTTTTGGGTGAAGGTTAGCTTAAAGGTGTCGCCTTCATAGTCTTCGGTCACTTTGAGGTGTGGCGTGCCTGCTTGTGAATACCAGCGTTTAAACTGTGTTAGGTCGCGCCTTGTGCTGTCTTCAAACACCTGAAGCCAGTCCTCAATTGTGCAGGCTTGGCCATCGTGACGATCAAAATACAGGTCCACGGCTTTGGAATAGGCTTTGGCCCCGACAAGGGTGCGCAGCATGCCAATGACCTCGGCCCCTTTTTCATAGATGGTCGCGGTGTAGAAGTTGTTGATCTCTTGAAAGCTCTCTGGGCGCACTGGGTGGGCAAGGGGCCCTTGGTCCTCAGTGAACTGACGGCCACGCAAATCGATGACATCCCCGATACGTTTTACTGGGGCAGAGCGCATATCGCTGGTGAACTGGCTATCGCGATATACTGTCAGCCCTTCTTTCAGACACAGTTGGAACCAATCACGGCAAGTGATGCGATTGCCCGTCCAGTTGTGGAAGTATTCATGGGCAATGATCGCCTCGATCCGCTCAAAGTTCGCATCTGTAGAGGTATCAGGGGAGGCAAGAACACAAGAGGAGTTGAAGATGTTCAGCCCCTTGTTCTCCATCGCGCCCATGTTGAAGTCATCCACCGCAACGATGTTAAAGATGTCAAGGTCATATTCACGACCATAGACCTTTTCATCCCATTTCATGGAATCCTTCAAGGCCTGCATACCAAAGGCGCATTTACCCTCATCACCCGGGCGCACATAAAGGTTTAGATCAACCTTGCGCCCAGAGGCTGTTGTGAACTTGCCGGTGTGGGCTATCAATTCACCTGCAACCAAAGCGAAAAGATACGCAGGCTTTGGCCACGGGTCATGCCATTCGGCCCAACCATCACCCGAATCGACAGGGTTACCATTGGACAGTAGGGTCGAGTGAGGGCCGTTTATGCGCACCGTAAAGGTGGACATTACATCGGGGCGGTCGGGATAGTAGGTGATCTTGCGAAAGCCTTCGGCCTCGCATTGTGTGCAATACATGCCAGAGGACTGGTATAACCCTTCAAGTGCTGTGTTAGTTGCTGGATCAATCTGAACTTCGCTTTCCCAGATGAAGGGAATGTTGGGGACCTCACAGGTTAACCCCTCAGGTGTGACAGTGGGTGTGACCGCCTCACCATCAATCTTGGCGGAGTGCAGTGTTAGGTTCTCGCCGTGTAGGAAGAAGGTAGTGTCCTTGGCGTTCTTTACGGGACAGAAACGGATGTGGCTGGTGACCCGTGTGGCATTGGGGGCCAGATCGAATGTCAGGTGCACTTCATCGACGGTAAAACCGAAAGGTGTGTAATCTTTTAGGTAGATTGTCTGTGGTGCTGCATCGCGCATGTGATTTGATCCGGTCTATGCTTTTGAACTAGGCCTCAGATTATCAGCTACAGCCCTGTACGCAAGCGGCGCTTGTAGAATGAGGGTGAGGAAAGGTAGGGCTTTTCCAGCACCTTGGCGGTTAGCTGAGCGGGTTTATCAAATTCGGATAAATAGTGCTTCGTAGATTTGATGGAAATATTGGTCATATAAGTTTACCAGTTGTGTTTACTATCGGAAACTTTTTGCCTACTCGTATCTCTGACTTTTAAATTAATATGCCCCAAACAGCGAAAGGTGCCAATATGACCGATTTTGTGAACAAAGCTGGACTAAACGTAGCCGCGGAACTTGCGACATTTGTTGAAGATGCAGCCCTACCAGGGACTGGCGTATCGGCTGATGCCTTCTGGACAGGCTTTTCCGACATTGTACATGAGCTAGGGCCAAAGAACCGCGCCTTGCTTGCGAAACGCTCTGACATTCAGGCCCAAATTGATGCATGGCACGTTGCCCGTCGTGGCCAAGACTACGATGCCGTCGTGTACACAGATTTCCTGAAAGAGATCGGCTATCTGGTTCCTAAGGGCGCACAATTCTCAATCGATACAACAAACGTTGACCCAGAGATCGCGACGTTGCCAGGGCCGCAGTTGGTTGTGCCAATCATGAACGCACGCTTTGCGCTTAACGCTGCGAACGCACGTTGGGGCAGCTTGTATGATGCACTGTACGGCACAGATGCGCTGGGCGATTTGCCAACGGGCAAAGGTTATGACGCTGAGCGCGGTTCACGCGTAATCGCGTGGGCACGTGGGCATTTGGATCAAGCGGCACCTTTGGCCTCTGGATCATGGGCTGACATTGATGGTTTGAGCGTCGTTGACGGTGCATTGATGGCGGGTGGAACATCTTTGGCTGACCCGTCACAGTTTGCGGGTCAGAACGGTGGTTCATACTACTTGCGCAAAAATGGTCTGCTGATCGAAATTCGCGTCGATGGGTCCACACCAATTGGTCAAGCTGATAAGGCTGACATCTCTGATGTTTGGCTTGAGTCCGCATTGTCCACGATCATGGACTGCGAAGACAGTGTCGCAGCCGTAGATGCTGAAGACAAAGTTGTTGCATACACCAACTGGCTTGGCCTCATGTGTGGCGATCTGAAAGAAACGTTCGAAAAAGGTGGTAAGTCCGTCACCCGTGAAATGGCAGGAGACCGTACCTTCACTGCACCCGATGGCACCACTGTCACCGCAAAGGGCCGCGCCCTGATGTTGGTGCGCAATGTGGGCCACTTGATGACCAACCCTGCAATTACCGACCGCGATGGTTTGGAAGTGGGTGAGGGGCTGATGGATGCAATGATGACCTCCATGATCGCGATGCACGACTTGCAGCGTGAGGGCGGCAACTCGGTCACAGGTTCTGTCTATGTGGTTAAGCCAAAGATGCATGGTCCAGAAGAAGTGGCCTTTTCTGATGAGATTTTCACTCGCGTTGAAGGCGTTCTCGGCTTGCCTGCGAACAGCGTCAAACTGGGCATAATGGACGAAGAACGCCGTACTTCTGTAAACCTTGGTGAATGTATCCGCGCTGCGAAATCACGCGTTGCTTTCATCAATACCGGTTTCTTGGACCGCACCGGCGACGAAATCCACACATCTATGGAAGCAGGCCCAATGGTGCCCAAAGGCGAAATGAAAGCCGCACCGTGGATCGCATCCTATGAGGATCGCAATGTCGACATTGGTTTGGCCTGTGGCCTTCAGGGACGCGCCCAAATCGGCAAAGGCATGTGGGCTATGCCAGATTTGATGGCAGACATGTTGGTGGCCAAAGTCGGTCACCCTCAATCTGGCGCAAACTGTGCGTGGGTTCCATCCCCGACAGCCGCAACTTTGCACGCCACACACTACCACCAGGTTGATGTTTTGGCCCGTCAGGTCGAAATCAAAGAAGGCGGTGCACGTGGCACGATTGAGGATTTGCTGACTGTTCCAGTTCTGACGGGTCGCAATCTAAGCGAAGAAGAAATCGCACGTGAGATCGAGAACAACGCCCAAGGGATCCTGGGCTATGTTGTGCGCTGGGTTGATCAGGGTGTTGGTTGCTCCAAAGTCCCAGACATCAACAACGTGGGTCTGATGGAAGATCGCGCAACTTGCCGTATTTCTGCACAAGCTATGGCGAACTGGTTGCACCACGGTGTGATCTCTGAGGATCAAGTTATGGCAGGCCTTCGCAAGATGGCAGCTGTTGTGGATGGTCAGAACGCAGACGACGCAAGCTATATTCCTATGGCACCAACATTTGACGGCGTTGCGTTCCAAGCTGCCTGTGATCTGGTACTGAAGGGCCGCGTACAGCCATCAGGCTATACAGAGCCAGTTCTGCACGAACGTCGCCTCGAATTCAAAAGCGTAACGGGCTAAGGCCCAACCGAAATAAAAATATTTAAAGGAAATCATGATGATCAATCTTAGAAAAGCCCGCACAATCATCCGCAAAGCTATGGAAAAAAGCCGTGAGCTAGACCTAAAGCCAATGTCTGTTGTTGTTTTGGATGCTGGCGGCCACGTTCAAGCGTTTGAACGTGAAGATGGTGCAGCACCGGGTCGTTTTGCGATTGCCCAAGGCAAAGCATACGGTTCCATCATGCTGGGCATGGCAGGCACTGCGCAAATGGCACGTGCGGAGGCGCAGGCTTATTTCATTGCTGCTGCTGGTGGTGCATTTGGCGGTCAAATGATCCCGGTTCCGGGTGGCGTTTTGGTGCGCGACAAAAAGGGTGCCGTGATCGGTGCCGTTGGCGTAACTGGTGATACATCAGACAACGATGCGATTGCTGCAATGGCTGGGATCGAATCTGCTGGATTGACCGGCGAAATCTAAAACGATCTGACTTGCGGATTTACGCACAGATATCTGCGCATTGGGCGGGCTGTTCACAGTCCGCCCTTCGTATTATATCCTCTTACAACGCGAAAACTTGTTAGGGAATGTTATGGCACGGCCAATTATCGGTATTCTGACCAACAGTCACATGATCAATGATACTTATGAAGTCTACGGCAGTGGTTCGATCAATGTCGAAGCTGTTGGCGATGTTTGCAATGCTTTGCCGCTGCTGATCCCAACATCCCCCAAGCATGTCCAAATCGAAGACCTTATGGAGCGCTGTGCTGGCTTTATCTTTACTGGCGCGCGTCCAAACATACACCCTGATGAATACGGCGAAGAAGCGACACCCGCCTATGGCGATTTTGATCGCGGTCGTGATGGTGTCGCGCTGCCCTTGATCCGCGCCTGTGTCGAACGGGGTTTGCCGATCTTTGGCATCTGCCGTGGGTTCCAAGAGGTGAATGTTGCCATGGGTGGTTCGCTGTATCCAGAAATTCGCGACCTCCCTGGGCGCAGCAACCACCGGATGCCACCTGACGGAACGTTGGAAGAAAAATTCGCGTTGCGTCACGCTGTGAAGTTTACGGACGGCGGTGTGTTCCACTGCGTTCTTGGCTCTAACGAGGTTTCGACCAACACGCTGCATGGGCAAGGGATCAAAGAAGCAGGCGCACGTGTTGTGATTGACGGTGTTGCCCCTGATGGCACGCCCGAAGCAATCTACATTAAAGACGCGCCTGGATTTACGATGTCTGTACAGTGGCATCCCGAATGGAAAGCGGCAGAGAACCCGGTGTCTGAGGCGTTATTCACGGCCTTTGGCGATGCGGTACACGCGTGGGACGCGGGCGAGATGCGTCCTGCGTTAAATAAAACCGGTTGATTAAAGCGTTTTAAGCGATGCTTAATCATGCTGTTGCAATGTGTTGGGATGTTAGATCAAACCCAACATCTCCGCCCCATCGGTAAGCTGTTTTTTACAATGCGCCTGCAGGACCGTCATTCCAATCTTTTGGTGCAAGAGATCGAGCACCTGTGTCATGCAACGCCCAAGACGTTTAACGCAATGCCATTTAAGATCGACGAGATCGTGGTGTTGCCAGCGGCGATCCCTACGATTTGGACGTTACCTTAGGGGGACGCGGATTTTAGCAAGCGGTGGCGTATGCTTAAATCACAGTTTTCGCGTGGATTGCCTGCCGTTGAGGTTAGCTGACCATCTGATTTCAAACTCTAAAACAAAGGGATTTGGCAACGACGTTTCTGGGAATACCATTTGCGAGACGTTGAAGATTTAGTGGCGCATCGCCAGATGATCCATTTTGCGCCTGTTCAAGCGGGATTGGTCAAACGGCCAGAGGAGTGGCCGCATTCTTCCATTCACCGCGCTGTTTGGTTAGGTTGTTTTACCCCTTCTGTTAGCAGGATCAGTGAAACCCATAGGGCGTTTTTAAGGGCAGGGTAAACGGGCCATTCGACTGGTTTCTTTCAACCTTAGTTTGTTAGTTGGTGATTTGTCGCGAAGTATAATTTTTCATACGTGGCGCAATTTGGAAGAAATGTTACCATCAGATCACGTTTTCGAATAACGTCCCATGAAACCAATAATATCCTAAGTTCGTTCTGGCAGTGTTCTTTTTGTCGTGTTTAATGTCTTATGCGACGTGAAACTAATACGATGAATGGGGGAGTGTTAGAGTGAAAATCGGAACACCAAAGGAAATGCTCGAAGGCGAACGCCGCGTTGCTATGACGCCGGAAAGTGCCGCTCAATTACAAAAACTGGGCCACGACTGTCTGATCGAAACGGGAGCCGGCGCTGAAGCTGGTTTTTCGGATGCCGATTATGCAGCCGCTGGTGTTGAGATCGCTAAAACGGCAGCCGCTCTTTGGAAAACCGCAGATGTGGTTGCCAAGGTGCGCGTCCCAGATGAAACCGAAGTAAAGCGCTTACGCGATGGGCAGACGCTGATTTCATTCATCAACCCTGCTGCGAATGACAAGCTGCTGAAATCGGCAGCGAAAAAGGGTTCTACGGTTGTTGCGATGGACATGGTGCCACGCATTTCACGTGCCCAGAAGATGGATGCACTTTCTTCGATGGCAAACATTGCGGGTTACCGCGCCGTAATTGAAGCTAGCAATAACTTTGGTCGTTTCTTTACTGGTCAGATTACGGCAGCGGGCAAGGTGCCACCGGCCAAAGTTTTGGTTGTTGGGGCAGGGGTTGCCGGTTTGGCAGCCGTGGGTACTTCCACCAGTTTGGGCGCGATCACATATGCCTTTGATGTTCGTCCCGAAGTGGCTGAACAAATTGAATCCATGGGTGCGGAATTTGTTTTCCTGGATTTTGAAGAAGAACAGGCCGACGGGGCTGCAACAGGTGGTTATGCCGCAGTTTCCAGCCCAGAATTCCGCGAGGCCCAATTGGCCAAGTTCCGCGAACTGGCACCTGATATCGACATTGTCATCACAACAGCGTTGATCCCAAACCGCGATGCGCCAGAGCTGTGGACCAAAGACATGGTCGCCGCGATGAAGCCGGGTTCTGTCATCGTTGATCTGGCTGCTGAGAAAGGTGGTAACTGCAAGCTGACCGTCATGGACGAGAAGATTGTGACAGAAAACGGTGTAACCATAATCGGTTACACGGATTTCCCAAGCCGTATGGCAGCGCAGGCGTCGACCCTGTATTCGACCAACATTCGTCATATGATG
The DNA here is from genome assembly GCA_028388995.1 of Ascidiaceihabitans sp. GTDB lineage: Bacteria > Pseudomonadota > Alphaproteobacteria > Rhodobacterales > Rhodobacteraceae > Ascidiaceihabitans. Next base: position 46,782 of record JAOEQC010000005.1, read on the forward strand.
ACTGATCTGACCCCTGAAAAAGACGGCGTGATTGATCACAACATGGAAGATGATGTTATTCGCGGGGCTACTGTGACCCACGCAAAAGCAATCACGTTCCCACCACCGCCACCTAAGATCGCAGCGATCGCTGCAGCCCCAAAGAAAGAAGCGGTGCCAGAACTAACAGCCCAGGAAAAACGCGCTGCGGAAGTTGCTGCGTTCAAGTCACAAACACGCAATCAGGTTACATTGTTGGCCGTTGGTGGTGTTGCGCTATTGGCCGTGGGATTGGTCGCACCAGCCAGCTTTATGCAGCACTTTATTGTGTTTGTGTTGGCCGTGTTTATTGGCTTTCAGGTTATCTGGGGCGTGGCACACAGTCTGCACACACCGCTGATGGCGGTCACGAATGCAATTTCGTCGATCATCATTTTGGGCGCGTTGATGCAAATTGGATCAGGATCATCCCTTGTCATCCTATTGGCAGCGCTTGGTGTCTTTATGACCGGTATTAATATTTTCGGCGGCTTTCTTGTGACACGGCGTATGCTCGCCATGTTCCAGAAATCGTAAAGGAGCGAATTCATGGAATATGGTTTTACAACAGCGGCCTATGTGGTCTCAGCGGTTCTTTTCATTCTTAGCCTTGGCGGTTTGTCGGGCCAAGAAAGCGCGAAACGCGCTGTCTGGTATGGCATTACGGGTATGGCGTTGGCTGTGGCCGCAACGTTGATCGGGCCGGGCTCTGGCTTGTGGTTCTTGTCAATGATCATGATCGCCGGTGGTGGTTACATTGGCTATCAATTGGCAACCAAAGTGCAAATGACACAAATGCCTGAACTGGTGGCTGCGATGCACTCACTTGTTGGTTTGGCAGCGGTTTTCGTGGGCTTTATCGCGCATATTGAACTGGGTCGTGTGTTGGTAATGGATGATGCGGCTAAGAAGGGGCTTGAGGGCTTTGTCGCGCTTTTAGCCAAGAAAGATGGTGTTGAGATTGCCATTCTTCGGGTCGAATTGTTCCTTGGCATCTTCATCGGTGCAATCACCTTTACGGGTTCCATCATTGCCTATGGCAAGTTGGCAGGCCGTGTCGACAGTGCAGCGACAAAGCTTCCAGGTGGTCACATGTTGAACGCTGGCGCAGCCGCATTGTCACTGATCGCATTGATTTGGTACTTTAACACTGGCGGCTTTTTCCCACTGTTCTTAATGACTTTGGCTGCGCTGTTCATTGGTTACCACCTGATCATGGGCATTGGCGGTGCGGATATGCCTGTGGTTGTTTCTATGTTGAACAGCTATTCAGGTTGGGCTGCAGCGGCGATTGGTTTCTCATTGGGGAACGATTTGATGATCGTTGTTGGTGCGCTTGTTGGTTCATCCGGTGCGATCCTATCCTACATCATGTGTAAGGCGATGAACCGTTCGTTTGTGTCTGTGATCTTGGGCGGCTTTGGTGGCCCTGCAGGGGAGCAGATGGCCGTTGAAGGTGAACAGATCGCAATTGAAGCCGAGGGTGTTGCTATTGCCCTGAATGAGGCGGACAGCGTTGTTATTATTCCAGGGTATGGCATGGCTGTAGCGCAAGCGCAGTCAGGTGTCGCGGAGTTGGTGCGCAAATTACGTGCCCAAGGCAAGAACGTGCGTTTCGCAATTCACCCTGTTGCAGGGCGTCTACCGGGGCATATGAACGTGTTGCTGGCTGAAGCGAAGGTTCCTTATGACATCGTGATGGAAATGGATGAAATCAATGATGATTTCCCTGAAACTGATGTGGCGATTGTGATCGGGTCCAATGACATCGTGAACCCTGCGGCGCAGGATGATCCTAACTCTCCCATCGCAGGCATGCCTGTGTTGGAATGCTGGAAAGCCAAACAAGTGTTTGTGTCCAAGCGTGGGCAGGGCACCGGGTACTCCGGTATTGAGAACCCACTGTTCTTTAAAGAAAATACACGGATGTTTTATGGTGATGCGAAGGCGTCATTGGACAAACTGTTGCCGATGATCGACTGAGATCAACTAGGGAAATGACGAAAGGTGGGTCTGTTACGGGCCCGCCTTTTTCATTTGCGGGAAGATGACTAATTGGGCGGTATACCTTAGTATTCATTTAAGGTGCTGATTTTTATATAATAGTTTGACGTTCCCACCGTCATAGATATGCTTTGATTGAATTAGTGGAGCATCCCCTATGTTGCAAATTGACGATCATCCTTTGCGTTTCAAAGTTGCGAACGAACTTCATACGCGACCTTTTCCAATTATGGAAGCCCCCTGCACAGCAGCATTTATTGCATTAAAACAAAAGGGTGACTCTGCTACGCGTGATCCGCAACAAGAGTTTGCACATCTTGTTGAACTGCTGGATCGACACGGTGCTCCGCACCCACAACCCAATGCCACGCATTACTATGGCCAGATTGGCAAGAACTTGTTGAAGTGGGAGCAACACACGGAGTTTGTAACCTATACGGTGTTCAACGAAGGCTTGGACCCGCGCCCCTTTGAAAACGAAGTTTTCTCAAGCTTTCCAAATGATTGGCTAGCCAACGCCCCTGGCCAACGTGTCACATCGGTTTCATTGCGGATCGAAACAACGGATGACCGCGATCGTATTTCACAGCACGTCAAAGATTGGTTCGTACCCGAAAGCCTGGCTATCAGTTCGGTGTTGGATGATGCTGCTGTTGTAGCTGCAGATTTTCGTATTGATCCCATGGGTCATCAACGTTTTGCAATATTTCCCAAAGGACAAACAGGTGGGCGCCGCTTGGGGCGTATCGTGCAACGTTTATGTGAAATTGAGACTTATAAAGCGATGTCGATGTTGGGGTTTTCGCACGCGCAAAACATGGGTAAACAACTGAATGAATTAGACCGTCAACTCACTGATTTAATGGGGAGTATGCGCAGCAGTGACGCGGATGCAGAGACTACATTACATGCCCTTTTGGGTATCGCATCTGAAATGGAAACACTGTCTGCGCAGGGCTCTTTTCGCTTTGGCGCTACGGGGGCTTATAGCGCGATTGTCAGTCAACGAATTGCGGCACTGCGCGAAGAACGGTTCCACGGACGACAGAGTTTTGCAGAGTTTATGATGCGCAGATATGAGCCCGCCATGCGCACTGTCAATTCCACAGAATTGCGGCTGGATGCACTCAGCAGCCGGTCGACCCGCGCAGCTAACCTATTGAGAACACGAGTAGATGTGGAGCGTTCTGCCCAGAACCAAGCGTTATTGACCAGTATGGATCGCCGCTCTGACCAGCAGCTGCAATTACAGCGCACGGTCGAGGGGCTGTCGGTGGTTGCGATCAGCTATTATGCTGTCTCGTTGGCAGCATACTTGCTAGATCCAATGGGTAATGTTGTTGGGCTGAGTAAGGGGATGATGACTGCGCTAATCACGCTGCCTGTGGTCGCTTTGGTCTGGTTGATTCTGCGTCGTATTCGGCACCATACGATTAAAGGTTAACGCAGCGTGCTAGGGGTATTGCGGCCCTAACTTTACAGAACCTATCCAAAACTGTGCAGTACGTTGCGGTGTTTTAAGCCCAAATCGACGGCTTCGGGGCAGACTGTAAAAAGTTGACCGCCAATCTGCGCAGTTCCCACCCCGGACACCATTAACAGTCTGTTCAGATCTTGCCTTTTTTAAGTTTGAAATAACCAAGTAATTCTTTGTTAATCCTGTGCGCCTGATTGCCCCGCAAGATCATTTGCGCCACAAAGGAGGCAATTGATCTCTCTAACTATGGCTGCCTACACAATGACGGCGAATGCGAAAAATATACAACGGTCGAATGTGATTGGCAGTCTTTGGATGGTTGCATCAATGGCGGCCTTTGCGATTGAAGACAGCCTGTTCAAAGCGGCGGCGGTCACTGTCCCTGTTGGGCAGATGCTGATGTTGTTCGGGGCAGGTGGCGCGATCATCTTCGCCTGTCTTGCTTTGTGGAACAAGGAACCGCTGTATCACGCAGATGTCTTATCGCCGCCCATGCGCATTCGGATGTGTTTTGAAATTACAGGCCGCTTGTTTTACGTGCTGGCCGTATCGATTACACCGCTGTCTTCTGCCACGGCCATTTTACAAGCGACCCCGATTGTGGTGGTAGCAGGGGCGGCCGTGTTCTTTGGTGAACGGGTTGGTTGGATGCGGTGGGCTGCGATTGTTGTTGGGTTGATTGGGGTGATGATCGTTTTGCGCCCGGGCACGGATGCGTTTTCGCCTCTATCCATTTTGGCCGTAATCGGGATGTTGGGATTGGCGGGGCGTGATCTGGCCAGCCGTGCAGCGCCCAAGACGCTGAGCACGGTTCTTCTGGGCCTTTACGGGTTTTTGACAGTGATTGCTGCTGGCGGCATTTTCGCGCTGTGGCAGGGACGCTCTTTTGTGTGGCCGGAGGGGCAGGCGGCTGCATTCATTCTTGGCGCGATCTGCATTGGTGTGTTTGCCTACACCGCTTTGATGAAGGCGATGCGCACGGGCGAAGTATCTGTGGTCACGCCGTTCCGCTATACGCGTTTGGTTTTTGGCGTTGGCTTGGGCGTATTGGTCTTTGGTGAACGTCTGGACGGGGCCACGATTGTGGGTTGTCTGCTGATTGTTGCCACCGGGCTGTTCATCATTTGGCGTGGGAAGGTTGCGGCGTGCGGGTAGTGGCGACAGATCAAAGCTGATAAGAGCGGGCGCAAATGCATTTCTAAAAGGATATCCCGATGATCCAGGCTACAGCTTCGTTCAAACACAACCTGCAACTTTTGCCGTCAATTGATAACCTTGAACGTATCGATCTTATCGATGCGAATGGTGCAATTGTTGCCGCCATCCCGAATGAAGCGGGCAAGAAGGGGTCATTGTCCGTTTACCAATACCTTGCTCAGAAGTTTGACAGTCTTGATGCGCAGGCCTGTGCCTTTGGCCTTGCGCTGTTTGCAGAGAACACTGAGGATGCCA